>JACQXH010000195.1 GCA_016208845.1 Nitrospirota bacterium
AATACCGCCATGCTTCCAGTACCCCTTTTTAGTCTTGAAAGAGTATTCGACCTGGCCTAATTCATCATTAGCCATCTCACTCTTTTTCGCAGCCTTCTTGATCTCTGTAACAAAGCTCGGCCACGGTCCTTTTTCCAGCTCGTCCAATAACGGCGTTTCGTGCTTTTTCATTAATCCCTCCTTTTATGATTTACATGAAACAGAAACACTTTCCATGAAAGGTTTTGTTTCAGATTTAGGAACGTGTAGGACACGGTAAAGCATCTCATGATGCTATATAATGACTATATTTCGTCAAATAAATAAAATTAATGTAGCAATGACATCTATTTATTCAATGGTCAGAAAGGGCCAGGAAGGACCCAATTCTTCACGACATGGGTGTGCGGCTAATTTATTGGTAAACCGTTATTCCCATGATGTTGCTGTAAGTTATCCCCTCTTTGTCAAAGGGGGGAATATTTGCAGTCACCAACCTTTTATGTCACAAACCCTCACGGCATTGCCAACCCGCAAAAGCATCTGATAGACTTTCCATATGGCATTTACCTGAATAAGCCTGCCGGCAGCAGGCTGAGGCGCAGGATCAAGCACATTTAACTATATGAAAAAACGATATATTTGAGGCATCACTAAATGAAAAAACTCGTCCCACCCCTGATAATTCTATTGTGGATAATTGCTATGTCTGCTCTATTATTGAGGCATATGCCGGGTTCACATTTAGATATCATTAAAGCACAGTCAGTTCTTCCTGATAAAAAGCAGAGATGGATGGGGATCTACCTCAAAGGACAGAAGATCGGATATGCCTCAAATAGCCTCACCCGGGAAACAGAGGGATATTCTGTAGCCGTAGAAATGCATATGAAGCTGAACGTCATGGGTGCAATCCAGGAGGTCCATACAAGAGCCAGCGCCTCACTTGCTCCAGACCTGAAGATACGATCTTTCAGGTTTGCACTCAAAGCTGCCCAGGATATGGAAGTTGAAGGAAAGATCAGGGACAAGACCCTTTCCCTTACCATCAAGACAGCAAATGACCTGTCCAGCAAAGAAATTAAGCTTCATGAAGCACCCCAGATGAACTTATCCATAATACCTTACCTTATAAATAAGGGGCTCAAAAAAGGGACCAGGCTCACGTTTCCTGTCTTTGACCCTGTAACTTTAGGCACGCAGAAAATGACTGTAGAGGTAATGGGGAAAGAGCAAATTACCCTGAATAAAAATAAGGCGGCCGGCCCGGAAGATGCCTTTAAGATAAAAGGCGAAATAAACGGAATGACGCTCTGGATGTGGATTGACGAACAGGGCAATGAACTTAAAGAAGAAAGCCCGGCAGGTTTTACCCTGATCTCAGAGCCGATGTCAGAGGCTGTGAAATTTGCCCCTCCTTCAGGATCATCAGATATAATCTTACAGACCTCTGTCCCATTTAACCTTGACCTGCCCCCTGATATTTCATATCTGAAGGTAAGGTTAAAAGGGCTTGATACAGATGGATTTGAACTTGATGGCGGAAGGCAGACCCTTAAGGGAGATGTCCTTGAAATAAAAAAAGATGCTATCAGTTCTCTTGGCAATAATATCCTTCCGCCGGCTGAAGCTGAACAATACCTCGAAGAGACGCCGTTCATACAGTCAGGGAACAAGGATATAATTGACCTGGCCAAAAAAATTACAGGCACGGAAAAGGCCCCGTTGTCAAAGGGCCTCTTGTTGTGGGAATGGACCTTTAAAAATATAGAAAAAGTCCCGAGCATCACCATTCCAAGCGCGTTAGAAGTTCTCAAAACAAGAAAGGGTGACTGCAACGAGCATACGACATTATTTACAGCGCTGGCCCGTGCAGCAGGTCTGCCGGCAAAAATGAGCGCCGGCCTCGTATATAAAGACAAGCGCTTTTATTACCATGCATGGCCTGAGATATTTGCCGGCCGGTGGATAGCAATAGACCCCACTCTTGGCCAGTTCCCTGCTGATGCGGCACACATAAGACTTATCTCAGGGGGCCTCGACAGACAGGCAATACTTATAAGGGCCATTAATAATATTTCTATAGAGGGGATAGAATATAGATAAAGGGGCCGAGGGTCCCCGCCTCGGCGGGTCGCCTGAGGCGACAAGGGGTCGAGGGTTCAAGTGAAAAAAATCAAATATCAAAAATTAAAATCGACACTCATAAAAAGTCGTCATTCCCGCTTGTCGGGAATCATCTGGCATAGTAACATACTGAAAAAGAATGATTCCGGACAAGCCGGAATGACACAGGTGCGGCATTGCTCGACTTTTTACAAGGCCGTCATGGATGGGGATAGATGATCAATTTATCAAATGTCGGGAAAAAATTTGGGGATTACTGGGCTGTAAGGGATCTGAATATTGAGGTTGGAAAGGGAGAGATCTTCGGATTTCTGGGGCCTAACGGGGCGGGCAAGAGCACTACCGTTAAAATGATCGCAGGTCTTCTTAACCCTACTGAAGGTCAAATATCAGCCGGCGGTTATGACGTTGTCAAGGATCCGATCAAAACAAAATCAATTATCGGATATATCCCTGACAAGGGATTTATATATGAAAAATTAAAGGGCAGGGAATTCCTCGAGTTTGTAGCAGCCCTTTATAAGGTTGAGGATGCAGGCAGGATCATTGATGAGATGTCAACACTGTTTTCAATAAATAGAAACCTTGACGACCTCGTGGAAAATTATTCTGCCGGGATGAGGCAGAGGCTTGTCTTTACATCAGCCCTGCTGCATAACCCTGAGATACTCCTTATTGATGAACCGATAATAGGTCTGGACCCTAAAGGCGTAAGAATGCTAAAAAAGCTCTTAGAAGACATGGCGTCACGAGGAGTGACTATCTTTATGGCCACTCACAGCCTTCTTCTGGCGGAAGAGCTCTGTACAGGCATAGGGATAATAAATAAAGGCAGGATGATAGCGATAGGGCCAAAGGGAAAGATCTCGGGAAACAGCCGGGGTCTCGAAGAATTTTTTTTGCAAATAACTGAAGATGCCGGCTCATAACAAAAAGGGGAAGGGTCAGAAAATAATGCTGATATTCGATCCAAAGGTCGTAGTTTATTTATGAAAACCTTGCCGTTGCTCCTGACTCCGAAGGTCCTGTCTTTCAAAAATTCCATGAATGTCAAAAAAATATTGACCCGGCTCCCTTTTGCACTGATCGCTATAGTCTTCTGGTCGTTCATCTATATCATCTTCCGCAAAGTACTTATATATTTCAGAGGCATTGAGATACTGGGGGACATCCTTTCGATCAAGCTCCTCTCCATGATCTTTCTGTCCTTTTTCAGTCTTTTGACCATGAGTAATATTATCACCGCGCTTTCGGTCTTTTATCTCTCAAGGGACATCGAGTTTCTAATGGCCAAACCTGTTGACACCGGAAAAATTCAGACTGCCAAGACATTAGAAACATTTGCATCTTCATCCTGGATGGTCCTGTCATTTGCCCTGCCGGTATTCATAGCTTATGGCACAGTATTCAGGGCAGGTCCCCTCTACTATATTGCATTGCCGGTATTATTCATCCCTTTTCTTTTGATCCCGACAGGGATCGGGATAACGACAGCGCATATTATTGCGCGTGCATTGCCGGCAAAAAATGCACGCGATGTCCTCATGATACTGGGGCTCATATTCTTTGTTGCGGTTTTCCTGCTCTTCAGGTTTCTTCAGCCGGAGAGATTGTTAAACCCTGAATCATTCCCAACCCTGCTTGATTACCTTGCAAGCATGGGCACGGATTCCTCCTTTATGCCTCATTACTGGGCCACTCAGTCCTTAATG
>JACQXH010000049.1 GCA_016208845.1 Nitrospirota bacterium
ATATCCCATAGTTGGCGATCAGGACTATGAGTGTCGTAAGGACCGCCGGCCCGACTATCAGGGGAACTCCTATCGGGACAACGCCGATTGTTTCATGCGTCCTCCTCTTTTCTTCCAGTCTTATGATATCAAGGATCGCTATAACGAGGAGGATGAGTCCGCCTGCTATCTTAAAATCGTCGACAGTAATGCCTAAAACTTTGAAGACCGCGTTGAATATCGCAACAAAGAGCAGACTCACTGCCAGGGCTGTTACTGTTGATTGTTTGATAACAGCCTTTCTCTTACTGTCAGTCATGTCGCCCGTAAGAGAGATAAATATAGGAAGAACGGCGAACACATCCATCGCTACGAACAACGGGATAAAGGTATTGAGCAGCACTTTTAATGTATCCGGCATATACAGATTATAAATGGATTTGAATATTCAGTCAAAATAATAAATTAGCCACGGATCTGCACGAATAGCACAGATTTATTTTGGATAAATTCATGAGGAGATTTGTGAATGATCCGGGTCAAGCCTTGTTTGAAAAAAAGCCTTTCCTGAAACAGTGTTTCAGGAAAGGCCGGTCGTATTCAAATCTTAAGCTATATCTGATTCGGACTTATTCCTAAATCTTTTTGCAAATAACTCCTTTAGGTAAAAAGATGTCATCCATTCTTGGGTGTTCGGTAAAAGACACAGGCCTTATTGATGCGTTATTTGCGCCGCTTGCCAGTAACGCCTTAACAATTTCTGAGTGTCCCTGAGAGGAAGCATATGTTGCGGCTGTTTTTCTGTTTGCGTCCATTGCATTGACGTCAGCCCCGTCTGCCAGAAGGGCTTTTACTATCTCATTGCGTCCCGACCATGCCGCAGCTATGAGGGCGGTCTCTCCGTTAGAGTCTTTGGTGTTGACATCAGCGCCGCTTGCCAGCAGGGCATTAACTGTTTCAGTATGACCTTTAAGCGAAGCATACATTAAAGCCGTCATGCCCAGGCAGTTTTTCTCGTCTATATTGGCGCCGCTTGCCAGCAGGATTTTCATTATCTCGGTCCGGCCTGCCAATGCCGATGTTATCAAGGCAGTTGCTCCATTGAAATCCTTTGAATTAACATCAGCGCCGCTTGCCAAAAGGGTCCTGACGGTTTCAGCGTCGCCTCCGATTGATGCCTCGATCAGGGCCGTCCCTCCGTTAAAATCCTTTGCATTTATATTGACGCCTCTGGCCAGCAATATCTTTACTATTTCATTGCGTCCTGCCCATGAAGCAGCCTCCAGGGCTGTTTCTCCGTGAATACTCCTTGCATTGACATCAGCGCCCCGGGCCATCAGGATATTGACTATATCAATGCGTCCCATGATCGAGGCAGCCATCAATGCGGTTTCTCCGTCTTTGTCTTTTGCATTAATGTCAGCCCCTTTGGCAAGCAGGCTTTTTACTGTCTCGGTCCTGCCTGCAAATGCCGCGGCTTTCAGATCCTCATTGGGGCCGGCAGAGGAGATCGATGCATTGAGAATCAATGAGACCGCAGCAGTGAAGAAAATTACTATGATTTGTCCTTTCCTGATACTCGCATTAAATCCATTTGTAAATTGCAAATACTTCATAAAAAGCCCTCCTCCTGAAAAGAGGTTAATGATCAGCGAAGGATTCGCCATTTGTTTTTTAATTATCAGTAAGATTAATCAATTAATAAAATTTTCTGATATTTAAAAATATCATAAAGAAAAACAGATGTCAATCACAAAAAAAATTGAGGAAAGTAACCCTTTAGTTACGGGTGGTATAGTATGTCTTAAAGAAGGATTCCCGGTCCCGATGCCTCGGGAGGAATGACAGGACTCTTGTTATTCCCTATGATGTCATTCCGGCTTGCCTGCCTGTCCGGTAGGCAGGTCCGGAATCTCTCTCCTCTGCCTCTCATAACTGAATGGTTACCGGTGAAAGGGCCTGATAATCGGGGTGATTAGACGGCGCGAAGATCAATAAGTTAATATGGCGCTCTGTCCCGGGATCAAGAGACAGAGCGCCATAAATTAATTATTATGGGAATTCTACTTTTTTACTTGCCTGCTGAATATCTGCCTTAAGGTCTTTGTCATATACATATCTATAAGTCGCTTCAATAGTGACAGACTTCGTGCCTGCAGCAAGCGGGACTACATAGGTAAACGATTCTGGCTGCCCCGGTTCAAGGGCGTCATATATATGGTCCATAGCGGTTATGTCCCAGTTGTTGAGGCCGAGATAGCCTTCCTTGTTGTGTTCGAAATGGAAGTCATATACTTCATATTCCCTTGTTTTTGAAAATACCTGTTTTCCGTTCTGGTCTTTCACGGTCACTTCCAGTGCCGTTTTCGGGAAGTATATTCAGCCATGGGGCATTCCGTGCCCGGAATGGCTGCTCAGCTTGACGTTCACAACGACTCCAGGGACTATCTTGTTCTCAAGATGGTATACATACTCTGTCGTATTGGCTGTTATATCAATACTAATTGCCTCTTTTACAAAGTCCTTATCATAAATACCGGGGAATTTGTGGTTTGCATATTCCTCACCTTTCATATGACAGCCTTGACAGGTCTCTTTCCCGCCGTGCGCCATATAATGTTCTTCATAACTTGAGTATAAGGTCGGACATTCTTTTGAAGGAAGCTCGCAGCCATGACACTTGCCGCAGAACTTGGAGGACTTAAGATATTCAGATTTCACCGTGTCAAAACCGAACTCATCCTTGTGCGGCGGTTCCTTTGCTTTGCCCGGCCCGTATATGGTCTTTGGCTGAGGATTGCCGTCAGCAACGGCATACTGGTTATGACAGGCTATGCAGTTGATATTGAGTTTGGACAACTCTTTTATCGCTGCCTCTCTTTTGGCTGCGTCCTTGTCATCCACGGCTGTCACTATCATCTCTCCGATTTTTATAACAAGTTCTTCAGAGGCATCGCGTATCTGCGGGGCATGACAGCCGAGACAGACATCCTTTAAGTCTTTTCTTTTTGCCTGTGATTTATCAAGACCGCTCAGGATGAACGTCCTGAAGGTCTTCAAAACACGGGGGTCGACGATAGACTGTCCGTGCCATGAGCCCTGCCACTCTTTATGAATATCTTCATGACAATCAGCGCACTTGGATGAATCATATGGCGCGACAAGTTCATCGATCGTTGCCGCTGGGGCGGCACTTGCAGTGAACGGCACTGCGGACAACCAATATTCTCATACTTCCTCCTTTGTTGAATTATTTGTGTCCCTTCAGAAAAAATATTTCGTCTGGGGAAGATCAAACGGAGTTTCCGAATTATAAATCAACATAAGAGACTGCTGTCAAGGCAATATTGATAATAGTTTAATTAAAAAATATTATTTGAGCTTAATAATGGAATTAACCACAGAGAACACAGAGTAGAAGATTGGCAATATTAAAGAAGAAAAATGAATTTCTATTGATTTTCTCTGTGCACTCCTTTGTGCAACAAAGATTCATATTATATAAATAATTTTCTTATAAACGTAAAAGTAATGTCCTGCGATTACGACAATGTTGTCATTCCTGCGGCGGCAGGAATACAGAGGAAAAAACTGGATTCTGTGTCAAATACAGAATGCCCGTGATAACGGGCATTATTTATGCGTGAGTCAATAGCTTATGAGAACACAGAGAACCCTTTGGGCATTAACGATATCAAATTTAAAGAGATCATCTCTGCGATCTCTGTGGTTTCTTGAAATGCATTTGTAGGGATTAATCTAAATCTGAAGCGATTGCCTTTCGCTTGCTATAACTGTAATGCCTGATGGGTCCTGATATGCCCGCAGGTACGGCTTGTCACTGCCCTCCCCCAGTTGAACATTATCCTCTATCACATTGTAACAATCCACAATAGTTCTATTAACACGGCAGCCCTTCCTGAGCACCACCCTGTCCATTATTATTGAATCTTTGATCTCTACTCCATTTTCTATAACAACTCCCCGCCTGATTACACAATTAGTGATCTTTGCATTATTTATGATCGATCCTTCAGCGATAAGGCTATTGACGATTTCTGCGCGCAGTATTTTTGTAGCAGGCATATCATTTCTTGAAGGCCTGACAGGCCAGAGCTCATTATTCATCTCGAACAGAGGCTTGTCCCCGAGAATATCCTGATGGGCATCCCAATAAGACTTAATAGTCCCGACATCCCTCCAGTAGCCCTTTTCCTCGTGAGGTTGAATCCCGGCAACTTCGCTGCTCGCGAAATCATAGGCAAAGACTCTCTTGTTCCCTACAAGGCTTGGAATCACATACCCTCCGAAATCGTGTTCTTTTTTTCTTTGAGCATCTGCCAGCGCACTAAACAGAATGTCCGCTTTAAATATATAGTTGCCCATGGAGCAGTAAGCGCGCTCCGGGTCTGTCGGCATGGGGGTTGGATTATCGGGTTTTTCCTCAAAACCCTTGATCCTGCCGTCAACATCAGCGACAATTATACCGAAGGAACTTCCCTCGCTCAAATGTATTGGCCGCGTAGCCACAGTCACGTCAGCATCGTTTTTTAAATGGAAATCTATCATCTTGCGGATATCCATGCGATAGATGTGGTCAGCTCCAAAGACAGCAACAAGCTCAGGTTTGTGATGACGGATAAGGTTGAGGTTCTGAAATACGGCATCAGCAGTCCCCTGAAACCAGTCAGGCCCGAACCTCATCTGTGGAGGGACCACGGTAACAAAATGGTCGTGCATGACAGACGAGAGCCCCCAGTTTTCTCTCACATAGTCTATAATGGACTGGGATTTATACTGCACAAGAAGATAGATGGAAAAAATGTGGGAATTTATAAAATTGCTAAGAACAAAATCGACTATGCAGTTCCTCCCTCCGAAAGGGACCGCCGGCTTTGAGCGCTCAAATGTAAGAGGGAAAAGCCTCTTGCCCCTGCCCCCGGCTAAGACCATTGCCAATACCTTAGGCTGTGCCATTATTTTCCTCTCTCATGAAAAGTGTTATGCGTAATGAGTGAAGCGTGATGAGTTAAATAAAATTCTTTTTCACTCTGATAACGCATTACGGATTACTCATCACGGCTTGCAGCCCCTTGCATCCTTCTACAAACAGGAACATGCTGTTCCCTTGATGCAAAAGATATTGATAGAGCAAGTGGTCTGGTGGAGGCGCCGGGATTCGAACCCGGGTCCGGAAGCACTGCTTCTGAGCTTCTACATGCTTATCTTACCTACTTCTTTCTCGGTATCAGGAGCGCCGGTAAGAGGGCTTTCCTGATACCCATCCCTTTAAGTCTCGTCTAAAGAACAAGGGCGAACATCTTCAGACCAGCCTGCTTTCCGACGTCTCTTCTGAGCCACAGGCATTCCCAGGGAGACGTGCCGCTTTAATTAAGCAGCAAGTGCCAGTTCTGTATTGGCGTTTGTGTGTTTTTCTGCCTTTTAACGTGGTGACAGAGCCACGGCATGCGACTCAGCCCTCGTAACCCCCGTCGAGGCCTGTCGCCCCCTCTT
>JACQXH010000050.1:0-3286 GCA_016208845.1 Nitrospirota bacterium
CAACAGGTGATGTATTGCGGCCTCTGTTCATTTATATCAGCGTTATTGACCTGATCTTTGTCTCTTTCCTCGTGGTTGTCATTTCAATGTGGATGCTTAAGAAAACGTCGGGCCCGCTCTACAGAATGTCACAGGATATAGTGAAAATTTCACAGGGCGATTTAACATTAAATATAAATTTGCGGGAAAAAGATGAATTCAAGGAGGTAGCGCAGGAGCTGAATTCAGCGCTTAAGAATATCAAGAAACTGTTCAGGGCATTAAATGAAAAATATAGCCGGGTCTCGGCCTCTATAATAGAAGTTCAAAAAGAATCGGCCGGCTCAGGGGCCATAAGATCCGATTTCAGCACAGTCCTTGCGCGGATTGAAGAACTTGAGGCAGAATTCAGACCACTGAAATTCGGGAAGAAACAATAATCCCAGGAAAGGCATTTGACCACAGATAAACTTGTACATCGTACTGCGTACCTCGCAAATAGCACCCCATTATTAATTAGCCTTTCACGAAATACGAACTACGATATACGAAGCACCTGGCAATAAGCACGATTCAGCCTGTAATCTGTGTTCTGATTGTCTGATTTATTAATCCGTGCAAATCAGCGGCAAATTCCCGTAATTTCAAACAGCCTGTCTCTAATTGACCCCGTATTGATCCAGCTTCCTGTAAAGCGTCCTTAATCCGATACCCAGCAGCCTCGCGGCCTCTGCCTTATTGCCTTTTGTATTCTTAACGGCATCAAGTATCGCCTTTTTTTCAATCTCAAAGAGATTTTCACCTGTTTCATCAGACTTCTTCTTGTCAATTCCATATAAAAGAAAAGGCGGCAGGCTCTCAATATCCAGATGGTCTCTCTGTGTCATAACCACAGCGCTCTCAATGCAGTTGATAAGTTCTCTTATATTGCCGGGCCAGGCATAGGAATTTATTATCTGCATTGCTTTTGGAGAGATATTCTTTATTTTCTTATTATGGATTTCAGAAAACCTCTTCAAATAATAATCAACTATTAACTGGATGTCCTCTTTTCTCTCTCTCAGCGGCGGTACCTCAATAGTTACCACTTTCAGCCTGTAGAATAAATCATCCCTGAACTTCCCTTCCCTGACAAGGTCCTCAAGCCTTTTGTTTGTAGCAGAAACAATCCTGACATTGACTTTTAATGTGGTTGTTCCTCCTACCCTTTCAAGCTCTCCCTCCTGCAGAAACCGTAAAAGCTTGATCTGCGTGGAAGGCGGTATATCAGAGATCTCATCAAGGAACAGCGTGCCCCGGTCTGCGAGCTCGAACCGTCCTTTCTTCATATAAAAAGCCCCGGTAAAGGCGCCCCTTTCATGTCCGAAAAGCTCGCTCTCCAAAACACCCTCAGCCAGGGCAGAACAATTTACTTTGATGAACGGGCCGTCTGCTACAGGACTGTTATAATGAATTATATTGGCTACAAGCTCCTTGCCGGTGCCGGTCTCTCCCTGGATCAGAATTGTTGCCCTGGTATTTGAGACACGTTTTACCACCCCCAAAATTGCTGCTATCTTTTCAGATTTGCCAACGAGGTTCTTGGTGTCCCAATTCTCTCTTATCTTCTGCTTAAGCTGGATGTTCTCCATTTTCAATTTTTTATTCTCTATGGCGTTCTTGATAGTTATTTCAAGCTTGTTCAAATCAATCGGTTTAGTCAGGTAATCATAGGCCCCTTTGCGCATTGCCTCAACCGCTGTTTCAATGGAAGAATAAGCAGTCATAAAAATCATTATAATATCTTCATTGTCAACTCTTATCTTATCAAGCAGCTCCAGCCCTTCCATCTCAGGCATCTTGATATCGCTAAGGATGATATCAATATCTTTATGCTGCTTGAGGACCTCGATAGCTTCTTTGCCGCTCGCGGCCTGATAGGTTACATAATCATCCGCAAGAGACCTTGTCAGGCCAACACGGGCGATCTTTTCATCGTCCACTATTAGAATGGAAGGTTTTGTCATACGATGGTGTCCTTTTCCAAAGGCATTATTATCTCAAAAACAGTACCCTCCCCTGTCTTACTGTGACAGCTTATCCGGCCCCCGTGATTTTCCACTATCTTCTGGACAATCGGAAGCCCGAGCCCCAGTCCCCCTTCTCTGGTGCTGAAAAATGGTGTGAATATTTTATCAAGATATCTTTCCTGTATTCCTTCTCCGGTGTCTTTTACTATGATCTCTGCCATATTGTCATTTTTCAAGGTCTTAATTTCAAGGGTGCCTCCATCCTTCATGGCATTAAAAGCATTCAGGGAAAGATTCATGAGCATCGTCTTCATCTGTTTCGCATCAAAGTTAAATTCAGGGATGTCATCCTGCACTGGGTTCAGGGAATTTGGCGAATCTGACAAATTCTTCAAGGATATTATTGATCCTGATGATCTCCGATTTAATAAGGGAGGCAGATTCAAAGAAAAGACTATCCGGACCAAACTTGTCCGAGACTTCCCTCTGGAGCAATTGCGCATTTATCGACAATGAATTCAGGGGATTTTTAATTTCATGCGCAACGCCTGCGGCGATCTGCCCGACCGCGGCTATCTTTTCCGTCCTAATCAGGGCCGACTGTGTTTTCCTGAGCTGTTCATTGGCCTGCTCTAATTCAAGGGTCCTTTCCCTGACCTTCTTCTCAAGCTCATCATTGAACCTCTTTTGAAATTCATCATTCTGCTGTATTTTCTCTGCCATATTATTAAATTCCTGATAAAGCAATCCTATCTCTGTCCTCGAGCCCGTAAATACCCTCTTATCAAGGGTCCCGCGTTCCACATATATTTCAGAGATTCTTTTTCCCATTCGCCTATTTTATTGAAATGGATTCGGTTTATCTCAGCGATGGAAGTCTCCATAGCATAAGCGAATTTTTCAAGAATCTCAAATGCATCTCTGTCAAAAGCACCTGTCCTGGAAAACTCTTTAAAAATAGGCAAAATCTTCTTCTCATTTTCAAGGTTTTCCAGTATCCTGTCCAATAGCTCTATTACGCGGGTTCTTTCCTTATACTCCTCAGATTTTTCTTTCTCTTTATATTGACTGACCTTCATTTCAATGTCTGAAAGCAAAGATACCGATTTTTCAGCCTGCTCCCTGTCAGGCCTGATAAGAAAATGATGAATGGAAAGTAAATACTGGAAAACATCCGCATGGATACCGTCGATCGTAACTATATGCCGGCTTATTTCCCTGGTCTTATACGCATTATGAAGTATGTGCTGTGCGGCTGATAAACTTATTGCACCGACTAATACCATGACCCCAAAAGC
>JACQXH010000050.1:3307-4621 GCA_016208845.1 Nitrospirota bacterium
GCCCCAGCTTTTTTACCATTGAAATTATTATATAATTTTTTAACGATAAATACCTGAAACAGCTGCTGAGCCGCGATAAAGTGGCATGAAATATAATTCAAAAAGTATTATACTACATGACTCATTTTTATTTATCTGTCATGGGAGGATGCTATGATAACCGGAAAACCGCTTTTCACTGCTGAGCAGGTACAGCAGAGGGTTAAGGATTTGGCAGCCAGAATATCAAAAGATTACGCAGGCAAAGAACTACTGACAATAGGTATTTTAAAGGGCGCTTTCATGTTCTTCTCCGACATTGTAAAACACATCCAGACACCGATGGAGATAGACTTCCTTAATGCGTCAAGCTACAACAAGACAGAAAGCACCGGCAAGATCAGGATCCATGCCGATCTAAGGGAAAACATAAAAGACAAGCATGTGCTGATAATCGAAGATATAATTGATACAGGTTATACGCTTAAGTATATTACGGATATGCTCGTCCCGAGAAATCCTGCCTCATTCAAGATATGTGTATTTCTCGACAAAATAGCGCATAGAAGAGTGGATGTGAAACTCGACTATGTGGGATATGAGATACCGGACAAATTTGTTGTAGGTTACGGGCTGGACTACGAAAATAAATTCCGGAATCTTCCTTATATTGCTATTTTCAAAAAAGACCTGAAATAAGACCTGACGTTTTCCTGCCAACTACCTCATCATTTTACTTAGCCTGGCCTTTTGCTTATCGATCATGTGCTGACCTTCTTCAATGGCATTCAGGATATTTTTCCGTACACCTTCCTCTATCTCTTTGCCTTTTGATGTGGCTTCGGATATCCGGTCGCCGATCTTATCAACCAGATCTTCTATGGAATCAGCAATATCCTCAGCCCGTTCCTTAATATCGCTTTTGACCCTTCTGGCTGCTTTAGCTATATCCCTCCGCGTTTTTTCACCTGACTGCGGTGCGAAAAGGAGCGCAACCCCGGCTCCAACTATCCCTCCTATTAAAAAAGCCGCCGCGATCCTGCCTTCTTTGGAATGATCCATAATAAATAATCCTCCTTGATTTTATTAAATATTGTAACTACTCAGGTAGATAGTCCGTAGGTATTTAGTCGTTTAGCTAAGAAACTACAGCCTAATAGACCAAACGACCTGAGTCGTTATTAAATATTTAATCACAGCATAATATATAATCGCGGATCTGTCAATATTAGGCAAAGTATGGGGATGTGCGACAAATTTATTGGAAAACTATTTCTTCAGAGGAGTTGCTGTTCGTTACCCCCCTTTAGCAAAGGGGGGAGAGGGGGATTATTC
>JACQXH010000220.1 GCA_016208845.1 Nitrospirota bacterium
AGGGTAGATTTTCAGATATTTAATGAAAAAATCCCCCTTAATCCCCCTTTTTTTTTTTTTTTTTTACCACCCTCAACTGAATGCTTACCTTTCTGTTTATAATTTTCTGTAATTTTCTTGACATGCAACAGGAAGAAACATTAGGGTCAGGTCTACACCCTTGACAGAATCAAATATCCATTACCTGAAAGCTTGCCGGGTCTATCTCCACAATAATCTCGGAACGAGTCGTGCCGCCTTACTCGATACCCACTGCTTTATCTGCAGACCTCTCATATATCCATTCGTATTTCTCATTCTTACCCCTTCTGATTTTCTTCCGTGACAAACGCTACAAGGGAAGTTTATAATTTTTCCAAAAAAAAAACGAGTGAAATGCTCAACGCAAAGTTCATAACAAAGAATTACGATATGAACAAATTTGAGCATATGATTCTGTTGACTTGCCAGTTAACTCAAATAATGCATTTAAGAAACCACAGAGTCC
The DNA here is from genome assembly GCA_016208845.1 of Nitrospirota bacterium. Lineage (GTDB taxonomy): Bacteria > Nitrospirota > Thermodesulfovibrionia > UBA6902 > BMS3Bbin08 > JACQXH01. The sequence continues at coordinate 488 of JACQXH010000220.1, forward strand.
ACAGAGGGATATTTTAAAAGTGAAAGAAATATTTAATTATCATATGGTTCTCTGTGTTCTTATTATTTATTCTTCTCTGTAACAGCAACGCTGTTGCTGAATAAAAGAGTGCACAGAGAAAAATTATATAATTAGTCTTTTTTCTTTTAATATTAATGTCTTCCTCTGTGTCCTCTGTGGTTAATTGCATTTTCCGGGTTAACCAATACGATTATAACAGCAGTTCCAAACAAAAAAAGAGGTAATGCCTTGCGAATTGCCAATGGAAAGTCAATATGTTAAGGTATAAATAAAACGAGGGTAAATTAGGCATGGAATGAAAGAAATAATACAGGAAGCAGAGGCCCTTCCCGTTGAGGAAAGGGCTATAGTTATTGATTCGCTGCTCCGAACACTCAATCCTTCAGTCACGGAAATTGATAATGAATGGGTAAAAGTTGCTAAACGCCGGCTCGCAGAGTTACGATCTGGCAGTGTAAAAGCCGTTCCAGGAGATGTGGTGTTTGCGAAAATCCAAAAGCGATTCGAGAGATGACCTTCTCATTTCATCCTGAGGCGGAAGCAGAATTCACCGAGGGTGTTGATTAATATGAAGGCTGTGAACCGGGACTTGGTTACGATTTCTCTATAGAGGTATTTACCAGCATTCAGAACATTGTCAACTACCCAACTGCCTGGCCAGCTATAGAAGAAGACGTCCGGCGCTGTCTTATAAATCGTTTTCCGTTCGGTATTATTTATAGCATTGAGCAGAATGGGGTCTTCATCCTCGCAGTAATGCATCTGCGCCGACATCCTGATTATTGGAAAAAGAGAGTAAAATAAAACAAGAAAAGCAAAAAAAGGGTCATTTCCCGCCTAAGGCAGGCAAGCCTGTTTTTTGAATTTCAGAGATAAAATGAACATGTTGTCCCACTTGGGACACATAAAATGGATGCTCTCTTTTTTTCTAAATAATCTATCTCCGCCAAGGGCCGTACCACGGATCATGCCTCCAGGGCTGGTAATAATACCACGAAGGATAATAGGGGTAGTAAGGGTAGGGGCTATAATATTCCTTCACCTGTTCTTCCCATAGATATATCTCTCTTATCTCAAAAAAAGGGTAAACATATTCCATCTCGCCAATTTTGCCCGAACGTGTTCCAGCAAATTCTCCGGCAAGCGTGATCTCCCTCTTTTCACGGAAAATAAGCGGGTCCAATAATTCCCTGCCCCTGTATAATGCCAGGAACCTGCCGTGAGAAATATCAACATTGCCCAAATAGCCCCTTGAATCCACAGGCACATATACAGCCTCAATAAGAGAGCCTTCCATAGTGATAGTGGTATTCACTATGACCCCGCCAAGTATGTAAAGCCTTCCCCTGTAATTGGCTGGATCTGTCCTGAGGTCTGAAAACCTGATGTTATGGCTTCCTCTGCCCATCATATCGGGGCTTAGTACAGGGGCGCAGGATGATAGCAGCACTATGATAGTCAGAATGATGAAATTTCGGTACTTCATAATAATATTGTAAGCGATAATATTCTCGTTGGCAATATCGTCATGCAATTAGGAAACCACAGAGGACACAGAGGCACGGAGGAAAATAAAAAACGAGAAGTGAGAAATGAGAAATAACAGACAAAAAAATTCTCTGTTCCCAATTTCCTATTTAGTTCTCTGCGCCCTCTGTGGTAAATTGTATTTTCCGGGTTGACGAATCAGGCCAAAAAACATAATATTTATAAATAGCAGGTTTTCATTTCCCAATATCAGCAGGGTAAGCAGGATTACAGGTATCTATATTATTTTAAGGAGGCCAGATGTTAAATAGCGCTGAATCCCTTTTTATTGCCAGAGCCAAGAACGATATTTCAATACTCCCAAAGATGGCCAACCGGCACGGCCTTATCGCCGGCGCGACCGGGACCGGCAAGACAGTGACCCTGCGTGTTCTGGCTGAGCAGTTCAGCAGTATCGGAGTGCCGGTGTTTATGGCTGATGTCAAGGGCGACCTCTCAGGTATTGCTCAGCCCGGCGGCGATAATCCCAAGGTCGTCGAACGAGCAAAAGCCCTGAACCTCCCTGATTTCAAGTTTGAAAATTTCCCTGTCGCGTTTTGGGATGTGTTTGCAGGATCAGGCCATCCGGTCCGGACAACTGTTACAGACATGGGGCCTTTGCTCTTGAGCCGCATCCTGAACCTGAACGAGACCCAGAGCGGAGTGCTTAACATGATCTTTAAAATAGCTGATGATAACGGGTTACTGCTCCTTGACTTGAAAGACCTTCGCGCCATGTCACAATATGTCGGTGACAACTCAGAACAGTTTAAGACCCAGTACGGTAACGTTTCGTCAGCCAGTGTGGGCGCCATACAGCGCAACCTCCTCGTATTGGAGGAACAGGGCGGAGACAGATTTTTTGGCGAACCTGCACTAAACATTGATGACCTTATACAGACTGATCCCAAAGGCAGGGGGATAGTCAATATCATGTCTGCGGACAAACTGATGCAGTCCCCGAACCTGTATTCAACACTCCTTCTCTGGCTTCTTTCAGAGCTTTTTGAACAGCTTCCTGAAGTTGGTGACCTGCCAAAGCCAAAGATGATATTCTTTTTTGACGAGGCGCACCTGCTTTTTCAGGATACGCCAAAGGCGCTGGAGGATAAAATAGTACAGGTAGTCCGTCTGATACGTTCTAAGGGAGTAGGCGTATATTTTGTCACTCAAAATCCCCTGGACCTCCCGGATACAGTCCTTGGCCAGTTGGGAAATCGTGTACAGCATGGCCTCAGGGCCTTCACGCCAAGGGATCAAAAGGCGGTGAAGGCAGCAGCAGAGACATTCAGGCAGAACCCTGAAATAAACGTGGCTGCGGCCATAACAGAACTCGCAGTCGGAGAGGCCCTTGTATCAATGCTTGATGAGAAAGGGGCTCCTTCCATCGTAGACCGCGCATTGATCAGCGCTCCAAGGAGCCGGTTCACTCCTCTGAACGAACAGGAGCGACAGATGATCATCAGGAGTTCATTGATTTATGGACATTACGAAAAAATGGTCGATCGCGAGTCAGCTTATGAAAAACTGAAGCAGAGGGCTGATATTGAGAAAGCGAAGGAACAGGAGATCCTGTCACCAAAGGAAAATACTGCCGGATCGAAATCTCAGTCAGAGGTGCTTTTCAAGGCAGTGGCCAAAAGCGCCGCTCATGCGGTCGGCAGCCAGATCGGCCGTCAGATCATACGCGGGGTGCTTGGTTCGTTGTTTGGCGGCAGGCGGCGATAATGAATGATACTAAACAGGTTCGTACCTCGTACAGCGTACTTCGTTAACCTGGAAAATGCATTTCAAGAAACCACAGAGTACACAGAGATAATTTACTTAACTCTTAATTTCTTTAATTCCCAAAGGGTTCTCTGTGTTCTCATAAGCTAAGTCGCTTATGTAATATGATCTTTATTTTGCATAAAAGAGTGCACAGAGAAAAACATTAAAATGAATCTTTTTTCTTTTTTATTAGTGTATTCCTCTGTGTCCTCTGTGGTTAATTTCATTATTTGGATTGACTCTCAGTGAGTGAAGAAAAAGAAAAGTATAAGCCAGTAACAGGCAAGACCTATACGCTTTTCGGTCCTAACGCCGGAACAGTTGAATACTACAGCATCATAAAGAAACTTACCGATCTGTTCCTGCAAAAATGCCCTGATGCAAACAAGCTCCTCTTCCAGGTCCAGAAGGCCGGCGCCAGGACATCTTTTATTAACCTTTCAGCACGGCGCACTGACCGTCCTCTTATTTTCTTCATAAAAGATACACTAAAAAATTCCCTTTCATCTTTTACCCTGGGGGTTGCTCAGCACCTTGGTAATTTGTCCCTGCCGGACAGATTTGACAGTACTTTGAATACGACAGAGGAGCAGTATCATTTATACATGATCGAGATCGAGCTTTTTAACAGGATCAACAAAGAGAAGTTCAAAAGCTGTGAATATAAATTTGCGCTCATCCCTCACTGTCTGCGGGATTTCAGGCCTGATTGCAAGTCTGTTCCGGGACATGTTGAGGCTGTCTGCAGGGAATGTGCAGGCGGGTGCTTCATCCGCCTCGGCGGGCTGCTGCTGAAAAAATATAATATTGATCCGTATATCTCAATGACTACGGACCTCAAAAAACTCTTCAGGAAATTGAAGTCCGGGCACGCCAGCATAGGAGCCCTTGGGATCGCATGTATTCCAGAGCTTGTAAGCGGGATGAGGCTTTGTATGAAAATGAATATCCCTGCCGTGGGGATCCCGCTTGATGCCAACCGGTGTGCAAGATGGACAGGCAGCGCGAAAGAGAGCTCGTTTAATCTCGATATGCTTGAGGACCTGATCAAATAATCCCAAATTACTCAATAGACTGAATAAAGCGGACAGAAACGCCCTTTCTCCACGACGAATCCTCTAAGGCGGGGAATTTTGATTTTTTAAAATGCGATTTCCAATTTACAATTCTTTTAACCTCTGTGTTCTCTGTGGTTTCTTGAAATGCATTTCCCGGGTGTATTCTTGACAAGCATCTTAAATCATAGTATATATGTGATAAGAGAGAAAAAATTAATAATCAAGGAGGGAATCATGGCTACTTATATCGCATTAAGTACTCTTACTGATGACGGCAGGAAGACCCTTAAGGAGAGACCCGGCAGGATAAAAGAGGTCAATAAGGAGATAGGTGCAATGGGCATAAAGGTCCTTGAGCAATACGCAGTCCTTGGCCCCTATGATTTCGTGACACTGCTTGAGGCCCCGAATAACGAGGCAGTGTTGAAGATGTCAGTGGAGCTCGGATCAAGGGGCACGGTTCAGCTTATAACCCTCCCGGCCCTTTCAGTGGATAAGTTCATTAAGTCGCTGAAGTGAAATAATTATTATTACTAATTCTTTTGCAGAAGGCCGCGGAGATATCTGCTGTCTTCTGTTTTTGGTGCGCCCGGTATGGGCCGCATACATGGCGCTACGGGGGTTAATAGCGCCACCCGTTAGCCAAAGGCAAAGGTGTCCATCGTGAGGTGGAATCTGATGTAAGCCTGCGGCAAAGCTCCGGACTGAGGATGAGTTTTTCATTCAACCTGTTTTTTTACATCCCTTTAAAATGAGACTCTTCCTGACACTTGCTGCATTGTTCAAGCCAGTGACTATGAATTTCCTGTTATCCAATGCATCCTTCAGCAGGACATATCCGTTATCCTTTGAATAACTTGAAAACAGCGGGAATATCTTTAGGTTCTTATATTCCCGGAGCTCCCCAAGCCTGAGATCTGAAAGCAATTCGGCCAGTCCTATGGTTTTATTTGTCTGATCTTCCATTGTGTTTGCTCTCCTTTGTATTTTTTTAAAGAACTCATTCATATTCTAAAGGCGCACCTCCCCCAGGGAGTGTCCTATGTTTTTAATGCATTTGACAGCATATTACGGCAGGCCTGCCTGACCGGTAGGCAGGCAGAGATGGCTGAAAAAGCTCTATACGTCCGGCACGGCACGGATTCGTTTCGAACAACACCTTATGCTGATTACCGGCGTCTGCTTTAAGCGGTATGATATCTTACCGGAAACTTGATATATAATTTTAATCAAATCATGCCTGCCTGCCGGCAGGCAGGTTGCTTTATAGAGGTTTTGAAGGCGTCTCTGCTTGCCTCACTATGTGATTACATTTATCGGATTAAACGGAGGAAATACCTAATAAAGTTTGAGGATATTTTGTGCTTCTGTCTTGATTAACTGTCTGAAAGGCTCTGGAGATACCACTTCAACTTCTGCGCCGTATTTCAGGACTTCCATTTCTATCTCCATAAATGAGGCCACGGGAAAGCTCAGCTCCAGCGAGCCGTTATCAAGCATTCTGGTTTTCTGTCCCTTATGCCAGATCTGATTTTTGACCCACTTTGTCATCCTGGGTGAAAACCGCAGAGTTACCTCTTCTTTCGGATCGCCTTTATAAAGCCCGAATGAGGACTTGAGATAACTTTGCAAGTCAAAGTCTTTTCTTACGGTAAAAGTCTGCTCCTGTACCGACAGGTTGCTTATCCGTCCAAGGACAAAATCCCTTATCTCATTCCTCACATGACAAAAGGCTATAAGGTGCCACGTCCCCATCTGGGGTGTCTTCTCGTTCAGGCAGGCGGTCAGGGCGTTCTTGAATATTACCTCTTCAACAGGAGAGTATTTTATGAATTGAAAGGAGAATGCACTGTCAATGGCCTTGGTCTTCTCGCTGTGCCTCTGCAAAATCCCGGTGATCTTGCCTACAACTGACGTAAGTTCGTTCTTGATGAATGCGCCGCTTACATCCTGCAGCATCTTCCTCGCTAAAAGCAGTGTTGTCAGTTCATCAGAAGAGAGGTAGGTCAGAGGCAGTGAGAAGCTGTCATCCTTGTAATAGTAGCCTTTTTCATTCTTATTGTATTCAAACGGACAGTGGAGCCGGTCTCTCATGAACTCAATGTCGCGCTGGGCTGTCTTAATGGATATCTCGAATTTCCCGGAGAGTTTCGTGGCATTGGGAAATCTGCCGCGCCTTACCTTATCGTCAAACCAGATAAATCTCTCAAAAATATTCTTGCTGCCCATTTTCTCCTTAAAATAAAGGGAGTTACAAGCCCATGCGAGATTTTACACCAAAGAACAAAAAACATACAAGATAAATATAGGACACTCCCTGGGGGAGGTTCGGGTATAGAATAAAAACCGTTTACTGTTCTTTACAGGCTTGATATCGAGTCAATTTCACGGCATTAAGAATGATAGAAGAGGATACATATGAAAATTCTCATCACAACAACTGATAAAAGACATCGTGCGGCCCTTGCACGCTATGCTCAATTGATTCGCAAAGCTCTCCTGCTTCTTGCTCATAGGCATCGCTTCGTTAGCAGGCTGCCAAAGACGCTTCTGCTTAGGCCCCTGAAACAGAAGCAGGACGGAATAGGGAGCGGCAACCATGCAATTGCCGGCTACAGCGGTGCAACAGGCCAGTATTACATATCGCTCAATATGGATGTAATAAAAATATTTGGCCGCAGGACCCTTCTCGATACACTGGCTCATGAGACAGCGCATATTGCAGAGGCGCTGAAGACAGGCCAATGGTCCCATGGTAAATATTTCCGTGAATTACATCATGAGGCGTTGCTTTGTCTTAATGGGCGGAGGGGTCTTAGAAAATCCGACACTTGACTGTTGTGCAAGGGACGCCAACACCACCTACGGACTATCCTGTACTGAACCAGCAAAAAATCCACTCTAATACAATATACTGCATGGCTTGTGATTAATTCATATTGAGTTTTATAGATAAAGCAGGCCGATATTTTACTCCCCCAAAACATAGGACACGCTATGGGGGAGGTCTGGTTCTATAATATAAATAGAGTTAAATAACCATAATTATAAGAGGGAGGGACGATGAAGAAAGGCAAACAAACAAAGGCACTGAAAAGGGCAGTTAAGGACCCGGATGACGAGGACATTACTGACCAGCTTCCGGATTTTGTAGAGCCCAAAAAAGGCCTAACAGTCGCAATGTTCATAAAAAGGCTAAAGAAGAAATAATGCCTAAAAAAAGGAGGTATTTTATGGATAAAAAAGCCCCGAGGATAAACGGTGTTCATCGGGAGATCAAAAAACTTAAAAAAAAGATTGCCGCAACCCAAAAGCAGGCCAAGATCGTAAAAGGCAAAATTGCAGCCGGGGGGCTTGCCGGCCAGCTCGATAATTTAAAAAACTCTCTTGCCTGGCAGTATCTTGATCTTGGTGAATACGATGCAGGGCTGGCCCTCTACAGGGAACTGCCGTGGCAGACACAAAGAGAGGCAAAATATAATGGCATAGCAAGGGCGCTTATTGAGATGGAATATTATGATGAGGCAGGAAGGGTTCTCAATAAAGGTTTAAAGAGATTTCCTGAATCAACCCCGCTATTGGTCGGAATGGGGCTTTTGCTTCGCAGGCTTGGCTATGAGTTTGATGCCTTTAAATATTTTGAGCGTGCCCTTGAATTTGCCCCTGATGACAAGTCTGCGCTCTATGACAAGGCGCTGGCCCTGAATGACCTTGGTTATCATGAGGACGCACTGACAATATTAAAAGGCCTTGTTGAAGTATATCCTGATGATCCTGAATATATTATTGAGCTGGGACAGACTTTTTACAGCGCTGGACTGCCTGAGGATTCCATCCCATTTTTCCAAAAGGCCAAAGGCATGGGATATCCGGCGCCCGGCATCTATGGCGGGCTTTTTTGCGCATATATGGACTTAGGCATGAAAAAAGAGGCATTGGACATTGCTCAGGAGGGGATAGAAAAACTGCCTGATGGACATCCCGGCTTGCATGAGAACCTTGCAGAAGGTTGTAAAGAATTCGGCTGTATAAATGAGGCGCGTGATGTGCTCCATGAGGGGCTCAAAAAATTCCCTGATGATGATGGGCTGAAAAAACTGCAAAAGGACATTGAGGACGAGGCTGACCGTCCTGAGAAAGATAAAAAACCTCTGATGATCGGGCTAATTCTTTTGCTGACATTACTGAAAAAAACAGGCGAAAAACGATTCAAGAAATAAAGGTGTATTTGGACAGAGCATAAAGCTGAAAAATGCATTTAAAGAAACCACAGAGCGCACAGAGACAAATTAATTAAATATTAATTTCTTTAATCCCCGAAGGGTTCTCTGTGTTCTCATAAGCTAAATCGCTTATGAACTATAATTTTTATTTAGCATAAAAGAGTACACAGAGAAAATTGAATAATGTCGCTTTTTCTTTTATTATTAGAGTGTTTCTCTGTGAGGCATTCCTTGGCAGCAGGGTGCATGAGGCCCTTGAGAAGCTTTACAAAGAGCTTATCCTCACAAAACTTAATACGCTCGATGATCTAGTTCAGTATTACAAAGACCAATGGGATAAGAGCTGGCATAAGGACATTGCTATCAACAAAAAAGAATATACAAAAGAGCATTATCACGATACAGGCATTAAGGCAATAACTGATTATTACAAAAGGCACTTTCCCTTCAACCAGTCCACAACCCTTGCGACCGAGCAGTTAATAACATTCAGGATCGATGATTACACCATCCGGGGTTATATTGACCGGCTGAGCCACAGAGGAAAAGGCATTTACGAGATCCATGATTATAAGACCTCCGGTTATCTCCCCACTCAGGAGAAGCAAGACTCTGACCGGCAGCTTGCGCTTTATCAAATAGGAGTTAAGAAACAATTCAGAGATGCTGAAGATATAAGGCTTATCTGGCATTATCTTAGGTTTGATAAAGACTTTGAGTCTGCACGCACAGATGCGCAACTTAGGTACCTCAAAAAAAAAGTCGTTTCCCTTATAAAGACCATTGAAAAAGATACGGTGTTTAAACCTATGGAGAGCGCACTTTGCGCATGGTGTGTTTTCCCTGAATACTGCCCTGCCAAGAAGCATGAATATAAAATTCAGGAACTCCCTTCAAATAAATATCTTAAAGAAAGAGGCGTATCCCTTGTAAACAAATATGCCTCTATCAAGGCGAAGATTAAAGAACTCAAAGAGCAGGAAGAGGAATTTCTGAAGGAACTTGAACTAATAGCAGATGCTGCGAGCAAATACGCTCAGAAAGAAGGGGTCTCAAACATCACCGGAAGCGATTTTATTTTGAAGGTTATTGAAGAGAATGTTCTTGGTTTCCCACGGTCAGGGGAAGAGGGGCGTGAGGAACTTGAGAAGTTTATCAAGAAGGCAGGGATATGGGAAGAAGTCTCAGGGCTTAATACTGCAAGGCTGTCAAAGATGATTGAGGACAAGGAGCTTGATAATAAGATCAAAAATGGGTTGTTGAAGTTTGCAGAGGAAGTGGAGGGGGTACGGGTGCGGCTGGTGAAAAAGAGAGGGGAAGAAGAGTGAATTTATTGATTGAAGATTTTATGATTTATGGGAAATTCCTGGGGGCGAAATGCAAGCACTTGTTCCTGTTGAGATAATAGAACGTAAAATCTATTTAATACGCAGTCATAAAGTCATGCTTAGCCCTGATCTTGCTGAACTATACGGCGTTGAATCAAGGGCTTTGGTACAGGCTGTTAAAAGAAATATTGAGCGTTTCCCCGATGACTTCATGTTCCAACTAAGCGATAAAGAATTCGAAAACTTGAAATCACAAATTGTGATTTCAAGTTGGGGCGGTATGAGAAGGGCAAATCCCTATGCCTTTACTGAGCAGTCTTATTTGCACATTCACGAGCACGAAACGGCACATGTTTATCTTGATGTTTAGAGTGATTTAGATTAACATTAAGCGGTGGTTTTTGAAGGTGTAATTGTTCACAGCTTATAAAAAAATAAATCTTATTCTATGAAGACTATTCAACAAATCAGATCTCAATTAAGTAAAATTCCAGATGCTCTTTATGAAATAGAACCAGAGATTGAAAAAAGAGGACATGAGGCAGCCATTGAAACTATATGGGATACAATGGGGGAAAGGGTTGATGAAGCAGTTTTAATGCAAGATCCCGACTGGGAATCTGATGATTCAACTTCCCATGGAGAAATCGATCCTATTTTTGAGATTGGTGCGCAAGCCGATATTGAAAAAGAAAGACCTATTCTTTCTGGTGAACAATCTGAAACTATCCGTAAGAGTGTTGAGATATACGGGATTGATGCATTGGCATGGTACGTTACTTTTCATGCAAAAGGTGCGCAATGGGGAATATATATCCCTATTTCGAGCCTCATGTATTTATACGATAATTATCTAATAAACTTAGAAGGCGATATCAATTCTAAGCTTGGAATTGCTTTTCAGATATTACATAAACACGAACTATTTCATTTTTCAGTTGATTATATGTCGTCACAATGGGAAATGATCACATCAAAGCCATGCCATAAACCAGCACGCTCTTTGAAAGATTCGTCATTAGGGTATATTCTTTTAGAAGAAAAATTGGCAAATGCCTATATGTTGCGCAAACTCCAATATTTAAGGAGATTTTAAATTGCTGGCAAAATGCCAATGCTACGTTCTTTTGTCTGGTCACAGCCAACAGGGTATAGGGACGCAACTGATATTCGTTCTAAAGAATTATTTATTAAAGAGTGTGAAAAATTGTCTTGTAATTATGTAAGCCAAATATCAGGATTTAACGATTCTAACATTGAACATATTGATCATATTCAGCTTTATAGCATTTTCCCACTGATAGATTGGACTCATTGTCCCATTCATATTGTTCATGACGAAAAAATATTAAAAATACCACAGGTCTTTGTTAGTTATTTTTCAAAGATCATCAACATAGTCGAGACAGATACCTTCCTCAAGTCCCTCAAAAAACTTCATTACGACATACAGAAGGCATGGGCGAACGTAAAGAATAGACTTTCTGTCAGTGTTTCTTTTGGGGGTTTAGATTTTAAGCTTTGGGACAAAGATAAAGATCATCTGATTTATTCAGTTCGTTTAAATGATAATTATCGTGCCCATTTGAAATATCTTAAGATCAATCAATCATGGATTGCTTATAAAATTGGCACTCATAAGGGGATGGGACATGGTTAAAATTATCTTTATACCCGATAGTAAGTATCTAAATTTATTGTCCATAAATTGCAGCAAAAGATTACAACACGGCATAGATGTCACATGACAATTTGGGTTCTTGCTGTTTCACCGGGGGGTGATTAAAATTAAGTGGTGAATTTTAAAGGGGGAATAGGATAAATATTCTGATATTAAGAATCAAAGCATGTCGTAGCTCCCGTTTAATGGATACTGCCACTATTATTATTCTCTGTGTATGAGGGTGAATGAAAAATTTTATTACAAATAGCGATTCAGAGAATCTGAAAAAACGCTTAATAGAATTAATTCAAAAAAGCGCTGAATTAAAGTTTCTGGTAGGTTTTTTCTATTTTTCCGGGATAAGAGAATTATATGAAGGTTTAATAAAGAACCCAAATATAAAGATCAAGGTTTTAGTAGGTTTAAATGTTGATAAAACAAACCTGGGCCTTTTGGAATATGCTGAACAGGATCATCAGTTTGAGGTCTGCTGTCAAGACTCGATGACTTTAAAACTGACGATATACTAATTTCAGTTGAAATTTAAAAGAGTGGCTCCCCCGTGGCATAATCCACGGTAACCCAAACATTAAAGAGGAGCCACAGATGAAGGAAACCACAAAGAAGAGGAAAAAGGCAAGATTTGGAATTGAGGCTACATACGACAGGCAGTGGATAGTCGATCAGCTGTATCGTATTTTGGTAACAGGCAAGCAAGGCTTTGATGCAATGAT
>JACQXH010000051.1 GCA_016208845.1 Nitrospirota bacterium
TGCCTGATGGCAGACTGAAGATACTTGTGCAGGGACTTGCCAAGGCAAAGATAACGAAGTTTACACAGGTTGATCCGTTTTATATGGGAGAAACAGAAAAGATAGTTGATGAAAAACTCCCGGAGTTAACTATTGAGATTGAGGCCATGATGAGGAGCATAAAGGAACAGATGGACAAATCGGTGGCGCTCGGCAAATCGCTCCTGCCTGACATGATGGTGCTTATAGAGAACATTGATGACCCGGGCAAGCTTGCCGACCTGGTAGCCTCAAACCTGGGTTTAAAGGCTGATCAGGCCCAGGAAATTTTGGAGACGACAGACCCTGTGGCCCGGCTGAAAAAATAGGAGAGCTGCTGAACCGGGAGGTTGAACTGCTCCTCGTACAGCAGAAGATCCAGTCTGATGCCAAAGGCGAGATCGATAAGACCCAGAGAGAATACTTTTTGAGAGAGCAATTAAAGGCCATTCAAAAAGAACTCGGCGAAATAGACGAACGCGGCGAGGAGGTCCGGGAATTAAGAAAGAAGATCGAAGATTCCAAAATGCCGGATAAAGTGGAGAAAGAAGCGCATAAGCAGCTCAAGAGGCTTGAAAAGATGCACCCTGACAGTGCTGAGGCCGGTACGATCAGGACTTATATCGACTGGCTTATCGAGATCCCCTGGTCCAGGAGCACTAAGGACAACCTTGATTTAAAGGCTGCAAAAAAAGTCCTTGACGAAGACCATTATGACCTTGAACGTGTAAAAGAAAGAATACTGGAGTACCTCGGGGTCAGAAAACTTAAAGAAAAGATGAAAGGCCCGATCCTGTGCTTTGTAGGGCCGCCGGGTGTCGGCAAGACATCTCTCGGCAAATCTATCGCCAGGGCCCTTGGAAGGGAATTCTTCAGGATGTCCCTGGGCGGAATGAGGGACGAGGCTGAGATAAGGGGACATCGCAGGACCTATGTTGGAGCAATGCCCGGAAGGATAATACAGGGGATCAAGACAACCGGCAAGAACAATCCGGTATTTATGCTTGATGAGGTTGATAAAATAGGCATGGATTTCAGAGGCGACCCTGCGTCCGCACTTCTTGAGGTATTGGATCCGGAGCAAAATTTTGCCTTTGCCGATCACTACCTGGGCGTTCCATTTGATCTGAGCAAGGTCATGTTCATAACAACTGCAAATCTCATTGACCCCATCCCTTCTCCTCTGAGGGACAGGATGGAGATAATATACCTCTCTGGATATACAACAGAAGAAAAACTCGGCATAGCACGAAATTACCTCACTCCCAAGCAGCTTAATGAACACGGCATTACAGGGAAAACCATAAGGATCAATGACAGCGCGGTAGCCCAGATAATCACCCATTACACAAGAGAAGCCGGCGTAAGAAACCTCGAGCGCGAGATAGCAAACCTTTGCCGCAAGGTTGCAAGAAAGATCGCAGAAGGAAAGGTCAAAAAATATCATATCTCGGCAAACAACCTCTCAAAGTATTTGGGCGTGCCAAAATATCTTCCTGAAGAAGAAATGGAAAAAGATGAGGTCGGGGTCGCGACCGGACTCGCATGGACAGAATCAGGAGGAGATATAATCTATATTGAAGCGACAATAATGAAGGGCAAAGGCCATCTTACACTCACCGGACAGCTGGGTGAGGTGATGAAAGAATCTGCTCATGCAGCCCTGAGCTATATCCGTTCCAGGGCTAAATCATTAAATATAGATAATGATGTATTTTCCAAGAACGATATCCATATCCATGTGCCTGCCGGCGCCATTCCCAAAGACGGTCCTTCTGCAGGTATAACTATGGCCACTTCACTTGCATCTGCATTTACGGGAAAACCTGTAAAGAAAAGCATTGCCATGACCGGCGAAGTAACTCTGCGCGGCAGGGTACTTCCAATCGGCGGACTTAAAGAACAGACCCTTGCCGCAAAAAGAATGGGTATAAAGAAGGTTATCATCCCATCGAGAAATAAAAAGGACCTCGAGGATATACCCAAGTACATTAAGAAAGACATGGAATTCATAACCGTGGAGACTATGGATGAAGTGCTGGAAAATGCCCTTAAGAGTCCCAAGAAGAGTCCCAAAAAGGGCAAGGCAAAATAGCCTTTAAATTGCAAATATAACAAATTAGCCACGGATGAACACGGATGAACGAAGATATCAGATAAAAGTTCCCTCTCATATCTCGGCGAGTTCGGTCTCATTGAAAAGATCCGCAATAAATCCTCTTCTCTCCCGCCGGAAGTCCTAAAAGGCATAGGGGATGATGCCGCTGCAGTGAACTTCAGGGCAGGCAAGGTACTGATGACAACCGATATGCTGCTTGAAGGTATTCATTTCGATCTATCATTCACAACTTATTATCAGCTCGGCCATAAAACTGTTGCGGTAAATGTAAGTGATATTTTTGCTATGGGCGGTATTCCAAAATATTTTCTTTTATCCGTCGGCATCCCGAAAAATTCTAAACCCGGAGACATTGATGACCTCTACTCAGGCATAAGGGAAGCCTCAGGGAGATTCGGGGTTTCAGTTATAGGCGGCGACACGTGTGCGTCTGAAAACGGTCTGGTGCTGAGCGGTACTCTTGTCGGACATGCTGATAAAATAATATTGCGCTCCGGAGCCAGAGAGGGCGATAATATTTTTGTAACAAATACACTTGGTGATTCGGCAATGGGACTATTCCTTTTACAGGGGCAGGGGTCAAGGGTACAGGGTACAGTAAGAAGAAACAGGAACGGGAATTTACGATTCAAGAATCTAAACTCGAGGCATGTTCTTACGCTTATCAAAAAGCACCTGATGCCGGAGCCGGCTGCTGTAAGAAATACTTCACGCATCACATCCATGATAGATATCAGTGACGGACTCCTCATCGATCTAAGCCATATATGTGACGAAAGCAATACAGGGGCGATAATCTATAGAGACAGCATACCCATTTCACGTGAACTTTCAGAGATAGCTGGAATATTGGGTGAAGACCCGATGAGATTTGCCTTAACAGGCGGTGAAGATTATGCCCTTCTCTTTACCTCTCCATCAAAATTCAGAACAAATGCTGTTAAAATAGGTAAAATAATCAGGAAAGGCAGATATATTGCTGATTCAGAAGGCAGAAAAATGCCTTTTGCGGCAGAAGGGTATGAACATTTTAAAATCAAATATTAAAATTTAAATATCAAAAATATTGCAATTATAATCTAAATAAAAACATCCTTTTGATTTTACGTTGACTATGTCATTAAAGGATAAATTAACAGGCATATTCCAGGTGAAGGAAACCCCGCATCGCATCGCGCTCGCCTTTGCACTCGGTGTATTCATGGGGATATCTCCCCTGCTCGGCCTGCACTATATTGGAGGTTTTTTGCTTGCATGGGCCTTTCGCCTGAATAAACTGGTCACCCTTATAGGTGTAAGCATCAATAATCCATGGACTATAGTGCCTATATCTTCTTTCTGTGTGTGGGTGGGGAAAAAACTGATCGGCATCAAACAGGTACTGCCGGAGGTCGACTGGAATAGCGTGACCCTTACCACTATCATCAGTAAATTTACTGATATGGATAATTTTATTTATCTCATCAAAGGGTTAAAGCCTCTTTTAGCTTCTTTTTTTGTAGGGTCTTTTATTATGTGCACATTCGCCGGGATAGTGAGCTATTTTATTATCCAGATCATGATAACCAGATACCGGAGAACACGGGATGCCTCATAAACTGACGCGTGTTCATGTTCTGCTTTTTGTCCTGACCTTCATGACAACACTTATCGCCGGGGCGATCCTTAACGGTATAGCGCCGTGGGAGCATCCTGAGAAGATATACCTCGGACTGCCTTTTTCCTTAACATTGCTTCTTATTCTCCTTACCCATGAATTATCCCATTATTTTATGTCGCGCAGACATAATGTGTCTGTGACCCTGCCGTATTTCATCCCTGCCCCTCCTATCCCCTTCGGAATAGGAACCTTCGGCGCTATCATTAAAATGCGGCCTCCCATGCCTGACAGGCGTTCGCTCATTGATATAGGCGCATCAGGGCCGATAGGCGGATTTGCTGTTGCACTGATCGCCGCCATTATAGGATTGAAATTATCACGCATCGTACCTGCTAAAGAATTGAATGAAGGACTTTCACTTGGAAGTTCGATACTTTTTTATTTCCTGTCCGAAATTATTTTAAAGATAGAACCTGACAAGCAAAATATAATGCTGCACCCCGTTGCCTTTGCAGGATGGATAGGCCTGATGGTAACATCCCTTAATCTCCTGCCTGTAGGCCAGCTTGACGGAGGGCATATCGCATATGCCCTGTTTGGTGAAAAACATGAGAGGATATCAAAATCGACTATACCTGTGCTTGTAGTACTCGGGATATTATTCTGGCCCGGCTGGCTGATGTGGGCGCTGCTTTTGGTATTAATTGGCTACAAACATCCGCCTGTGGCCTTCCCGCAAATACAGCTTGACAGAAAAAGGAGGCTTGCAGGTCTTGCCTGTTTTATTATTTTCATATTGACCTTCACACCTATGCCTTTTTCCGGGATTTAATAAACATTTTGCCACGGATTTGCGCGGATGAGCACGGAAACTGAAAGAAATAATATTAATCCCGATGCTTCGGGATGCATTTTGATTTTAATACTATGACACAACTGCTCAATCTCTTAACTTCATAATTTTTAATTTACAAAATCTGTGTCTGCCGGCAGGCAGATATTTTAATCCGCGTTCATCCGTATTCATCCGTGGCTAAACTTGATTTTATTCTATCGGTGGTAACCAGATTAATCTGTGGCTATAATATTGATTGACTTGACCGCCGAGTGGATCACTTCAGAAGAAAACCCCCTGCGCTGGAGCATTCCGATGAGCCTTCTTTTTGCCACCTCACGAGGATAATCTTTTAAAATCCTCATTTTCTTTTCGACAAGTCTGAGCGCGGTTTCTTTTTCCGTATCCTCTGACAGGGCTGACATTGATTCTGAGATCAAATCCTTCTCAATGCCGCGGCTCGAGAGGAATTGCTGAATTCCCTTTTTACCGAGCAGTCTCTTATCAATGGCATTTCTTACAAGCTCAGGCGCGAGGTGCTCGTCTTTTACCATTTCAGTGTCTTTAAGGAATATTACGGCGCCGGACAGAGTGTCTTCGTCAAAACCCTTTTTTCTCAATTTTTGATTTAATTCTTTTTCGCTTCTAGAGCGGTAACTGAGGAGTTTTAAGGCGTAGCGTATTGCTTCAGCGCGAGAATCTTTCAATTTTAGGCATATCCTTTTTCTCGGGGACCTCTTGTTCATTTAACCATAAATCACTTGTTGACGAGATGCCTTTGACTCTGAGGGCAAAATCGTCCGGATTCGATGCCCTGCGCTGGGCGTCTTCATAAGTTATAAGTCCGGCTTTAAATAAATCAAAAAGGGACTGGTCGAATGTCTGCATCCCGTACTGGCTATAACCTTGAGAAATATAGTCAGGTATTGATTTGGTTTTTTCCCAGCTGCATCCTGACCTGTTTATGCTGATAAGGCGGGAACACTGTAATGATCCTGTTTACGGTCTCAGTTGCATCAACTGTATGCAGGGTGCTAAGCACAAGATGCCCTGTCTCTGCCGCTATAAGGGCTGTCTGGATCGTTTCAAAATCCCGCATCTCACCGACAAGTATTACGTCAGGGTCCTGTCTCAGGGCTGACCTGAGGGCTTTACTGAAAGACTCGGTATCAGTGCCGATCTCACGCTGGCTTATAATACTGCTCTTGTCCCTGTGAAGGAATTCGATCGGGTCTTCAATGGTTATTATATTATCAGTCCTGTTCTGGTTAATGTATTCTATCATTGCCGCTAGCGAAGTGGTCTTGCCGCTTCCTGTTGTTCCCGTGACAAGTATAAGCCCCCTCGGCTCCAAAGCGATCTTTTTTAATACAGGCGGAAGATCAAGCTGTTCTATCTCAAGGATCTTCATCGGTATTACCCTTAAGACGATCCCGACCGTTCCCCTCTGCACAAAGGCATTGCATCTATACCGTCCAAAGCCGGGGATGCCATAGGATATATCGATTTCGTTCTTTCTCTTGAACGACTCCCGCTGAACCTCGTTCATAACAGAAGCGGCTATCTCACTGGTATCTTGAGATGTAAGCCGTTTTTCCCCTGATATAGACTTAAGTTCCCCGTTGACCCTTACTATGGGCGGGCTGCCTACTTTGATGTGCAGGTCAGATGCCTTCATCTGAACGGCCTTTTTAAGAAGCTCATCAATAATTACTGGCACATTTCACCTCTTTAAATTATAAGCCTCGGCAATTTTTAATTCAACCTCTTTGGACACATCCGGATTAGCTCTCATGAAATCCCTGGCATTTTCCCTTCCCTGCCCGATCCGGTTCCCATTGTAAGAATACCAAGAACCTGATTTTTCTATAATTCCTTTTTCAGCTCCAAGGTCCACTATCTCTCCGGCCTTTGAGATCCCCTCATTAAAATATATGTCAAACTCAGCCTGCTTGAACGGAGGTGCTACCTTGTTTTTTACCACTTTTACTCTTACCCTGTTGCCTATTGCCTCCTGTCCGCTTTTAATATTATCGATCTTTCTTATATCAAGCCTTACAGATGAATAAAATTTTAGCGCATTGCCTCCTGTTGTTGTCTCAGGATTCCCGAACATAACGCCTATCTTCATTCTTATCTGGTTGATGAAAATAACGGTAGTGTGACTTTTTGAGATTGTAGCAGTGAGCTTTCTGAGGGCCTGGCTCATAAGCCTCGCCTGAAGACCCGGCAGGCTGTCTCCCATCTCACCTTCGATCTCGGCCTTTGGGACAAGGGCCGCAACTGAATCAATGACTATTATGTCCAGAGCGCCGCTGCGCACGAGGGTCTCCGTAACCTCCAGCGCCTGCTCGCCTGTATCAGGCTGGCTAATGAGAAGGTCGTCAATTTTAACGCCGAGCTTTGAAGCGTAACTCACGTCAAGCGCATGTTCTGCATCGATAAAGGCTGCTGCCCCGCCTGTTTTCTGCGCTTCAGCAATAGCGGTAAGGGCCAGCGTGGTCTTGCCGGATGACTCAGGTCCATAGATCTCTATGACCCGGCCTCTCGGAAATCCGCCTACACCCAAGGCCATGTCCAGACCAATAGAGCCGGAAGGAATGACCTGTATATCAGCAACGCTGTCTGCACCCAGACGCATTATTGCTCCTTTACCAAACTGTTTTTCTATTTGCGAAATAGCCATCTCCAGGGCCTTTGTGCGTTCTTTATCCGGGTTAGAAGAGACCTGAATCTGCCCAGGGTAAGATGAGCTGTGAATCTTCTATCCTCCCGCTCAAATCCAAGCGACGTCATTGCATCTTCGATCTCTTTCTGCAGGTTTTCAAGTGTATCGCTGATGTCCATGCCGGTCCACAGTACTCTCGGGGACCTGGGATGGGGGAACACGCCCATTCCTTTTATCTCAAGTGCAAACGGCTTGAAACGCCTGCAGATATCTTTCAATATCTCTGTTATTTTTTCAGTATTCTTTTCTTCAACATCCCCGAGAAACTTAAGCGTAAGGTGAATGTTTTCCGGTTTAACCCATCTCACATCAGCCCTTGATTTCTTCAGCTCTTCTTCGATCCCTGACAGGGCATATCTGACCGCTTCAGGCAGCTCTATCGCAATAAAGGACCTCATACAGGAATCGCCTTAAATAGTGTCTGTTTTTAACCTCTGTTTTTGTCCGTCATTCCCGTCCCGATGCTTCGGGATAATCGGGAATCCAGTGTTTTCAATATATTCTGGATCCCCGTTTTCACGGGGATGACAAATAAGAGTCATTTACAAACAGACTCCAAATAGCATACCACATTCAATATATCTGATTCCCATTTTATAAAAAAATCCATGCCTGCATGAAAATATTGGCGTAGACCGCCGCCATGATATCATCCAGCATGATCCCGGCGCCTCCGGGAACTCTTTGCTCAATACGCCTTATCGGGAACGGTTTCATCACATCAAAGATCCTGAATAGAACAAATCCGGCAATAAGGTATGCAATGCTTTTTGGAACAAACGCTATTGAGAGCAGATAGCCGCAAAATTCATCTATCACTATGCGAGGGCTGTCTTTGCCGAGTATTTTTTCTGCATTGTGAGAAGCCATTATTCCGAGCAAAAAAGAAGGCAGCAAGATCATGGACAGGGTAAGATCATCAGGCCTCAGGGAGATTGCTAAAAGAAAAGCCAAAGCAGTGCCCCATGTACCCGGTGCAACAGGCATATAGCCTATGAATCCGAGAGTCGCGATATGTTTTAAAAAAGATTGGGTCATGGGTCAAGGGTCAAGGGTCAAGGGGATTTATTTACTTATGACCCGTGACCCTTGCTTTTCACTCCTGAATAACCTTATAAGAATGGGTTATTTTTGCTGCCTTGCCGAGCGTGGCGCCGACCGAGCAATATTTATCAAGCGAGAGATCTATCGCCCTTTTAACTGCATCTTCTGGGATGTCTTTCCCTGTTACGACGTATTCTATGTGAAGCGCGGTATACATATGGGGATAATCATCCGCCGCCCTGCCCTCAACATGCGTCTCAAATTTCGTGACATGCAGTTTCTTCTTTCTCAGGATCGATATCACGTCCATGCCCGAGCAGCCGCCAAACGCCATCAGGAGGAGTTCCATCGGTTTTGAGCCGGTGTTAGTACCGCCGCTTGATACGGGTGCATCCATAATAACCGCATGACCGGAGTCAGCGGTCCCAATAAACTGCATTGCATCAACAAGTGTGACCTTTGCCTTTGCCATTTTCGCCTCCTTTTTTTAGCCGCTAATATTCAGCCACGGATTAACACGGATCAACACGGAAACTGAACGATGTTAAGAAAATTAGAAAATAAGTTGAAGCGAGTCGAAACGACTCGGTCGCACCGTACCAATCCTTCGGTCGATACGACTTATCTTTGAACCGTTTCGGGAATTTTAGAGTCATAAATTCTCGATTCCTACCTTAAAATCTCTGCTTTATTGAATCTGTGTTTATCCGTGCCTGCCTGTCCGGTAGGCAGGTTCATCTGTGGTTATATTTTTATTATATGATAATCTAAAATTTAATAAAAAACCGCACTTTTGTCAAAGAAATAGTTTACGTGAATGAATTACCACAGAGCACACAGAGGATGATAATAATAAAAAAAGAAAAGTGAGTATTTTATTGCTTTCCTCTGTGCACTCTTTCATGCAAAAAAGTGAGTCAATTACATAAGCGATTTAGCTTATG
>JACQXH010000052.1 GCA_016208845.1 Nitrospirota bacterium
CGATGTTTAGACATAGGAACCTTTCGACGGTGGCAAACCCTGAGTTGGTTACCGGCCCTGGATCAGAAGCCGGAGAACTTGACAGATACGATGCTCCGAACTGTCCTGACATAAAATGTCTGGGCGCTGACCCCCTGAATATCAAGAACTTTGTTTTTTTACATGGCTACAACGTAAACGGCCAGCAGGCCCGCGGCTGGCAGTCGGAGATGTTCAAGAGGATGTTCTGGTCCGGATCAAAGGCGCGGTTCTGGGGCGTAACGTGGTATGGA
Organism: Nitrospirota bacterium; assembly: GCA_016208845.1. GTDB lineage: Bacteria > Nitrospirota > Thermodesulfovibrionia > UBA6902 > BMS3Bbin08 > JACQXH01. Next base: position 273 of record JACQXH010000052.1, read on the forward strand.
TGGTATAGTCAAGTAGATGCGGATCCCCTGATTCACTTCACCGCTAATTTCTATGAAAACGTTCTAAATGCGTTTAAAACGGCCGAGGCTTTTAAGAACTTTTTGGCGGCCTCTGTCCCAGGTGAGAAGATAGTTGCGGCGCACAGTTTAGGCAATATGGTGGTATCAAGCGCTATCTCTGATTATAATGCTCGGATTGATAAATACTTTCTTATCAATGCGGCTGTGGCATTAGAGGCATTTAAAGGAAAGGAAGCACCAAGTGATGATTTGATACCATCTCTCTGGAGCCCCTATAATCCAAGACTTAGGGCATCGGAATGGTACAAATTGTTTAAGGGTCAAATTCCAATTGATCACAGGGAGGAGTTAACGTGGAGGGATCGTTTTGCTGTCATGAATAATGTGATGGTCTACAATTTCTTCTCTGAAGGCGATGAAGTTGTGTCAAATTGGTGGCAATTGGGCGAACGATTAAAAGGTTCTGTGCCGATTGCTTCTCCCTATGGGGGCTGGGCGTTCAACTTTGCGGATTGGGGCCCTATATATCCTACTCTGGCTGATCAGATAGATCAGACAGAGCTGCGCACAAAGCCATTTTTCGACAAGGGCGGATTGATTGCGCCTCTGTTGACTCCCGGACCTCCGCGTTTCCAGCCACGACTTTGGCAACGGGAATGATAGAATCGAAGGCGTTTGATCCTGAAAGCAATAGTAATATGCAAGCTAAATTCATGACTGAGAAGAACAAAATTAAATTCTGGCCGAGGAGCAAAAAAATTTGGCTTCATAGCGATATTAAGGATGTAGCATACTTGTACACGTACGGCTTTTTTGACAATATAGTGACGATAGAGAAAGGAGGAAGTCAGTGAAAATAAAGCATACAACAATTCTGCTCGTTATAATCTGCACTGTTTTTATGATGATAAGTAATTGTTTCGGCGCATTTGGAACATCTCTTGCAAAAATTACCGTAAAGGTAGTTGGTGAAGACGGCAACCCGATTCCTGATGTAAGACTTGGAGTGGGCTTTAGGATCTAGAAGAAACCAAGGGGTCAGACCTTGACATAGGACATGATTGCAGAGAATAAAGGTAAAAGGAAAAAAAGAGACAAAGGCAATAAATGGCCAGACCATTAAGAATAGAATACGAAGATGCTGTATATCATGTAACATCGCGAGGGAATGAGCGGAAGAAGATATTTTTTATAAAGCACGACTATGATAAGTTTCTTAATTATATAAAAGAAGCCAAAAAGAAATACGGGATACTAATCCATGCATATGTGCTGATGGGCAATCATTACCATTTGATTATGGAAACACCAAATGCCAATATGAGCAGAGCAATGCAGTACATAAATGGTTCATATACAGCATATATAAATGCAAAAAACAAAAGGAGCGGTCATTTATTCCAGGGGCGATACAAGGCAATAAATGTTGATGTTGATAACTACCTGTTAGAACTAAGCCGGTATATTCATCTCAACCCGGTAAGAGCAAAAATGGCAGAGAAACCTGAGGATTATCAGTATAGCAGTTACCGGGCATATGTAAGCAATAAAGAAAGTGACGTATTGGCAAAAGGACTAATAATGGGCTTGATCTCAGGGAAAAAGAAAGAAAGCCATAAAAGATACAGGGCATTTGTAGAAAGCGCGATTGGGAAGGAAACAGAGAGTCCGTTAAAAGAAGTATATGGCGGCATAATTCTGGGAAGAACAGGATTTATAAAACAAACCCTGGCGAGATTGAAGAATGAATATTTACAGGAAGAAGAAATAGCAAACAGAAGGGCGCTGCGAACGAGTTATAGAGTCGAAGAAATAATAGATATGGTATCAAATTATTTTCAGTTAAAGAATGATGATATAACCCGGAACAATAAGCCTGAACATAGAAAAATATCATGATATCTCATAAAAAGCACACTGGAGCAACAAACAAAAAAATAGGGGAACTGTTTGGCGGGATCAGTTATTCAGCAGTTTCCAAGCTGTATCAACGATTCACAAAAGAGCTGGAGGGCAACAGGATATTGCAAAGAAAAATAGATGGAATCGAAAAGGGGATGTCCAATGTCAAGGCTTGACCCCTTATTCTTTCCCAGTTTGACATCAACAGGGAATATCTTACAGGCGCGGTGCTTAACAGGGGAAGCGATGTGGAGATAAAAGGAGACAAGATACCTCTTCCGGCAGGACAGTTCAAGATGATTGATTTTAAAGATTACGATAAAGTATATGGCACGGTCACAGACGGAGCGGCTAAGATAATACTTCAACTTACTGTGAAGCATAATAAGGAAGCATTCTCAGGCCGTACATGGTATGTCATAGACCCGCAGGTGAGCGGATACACTCCGCCTTCAATACTTGGCACACTGATGGACGGAGAAACAGCGGTGGACTTTCTGCCGTTGACATTTGACGGAGACACAGCAGAGGCGGTATACCGTGCGCCTGAAACCTTTGTGAGATGGCAGACATCTGAAGAAAGCGATGACAAAGACAGGCCGTACCGCCAGATACAGCCCACACTTGATCTGGTGTCATACCTTGAAAAAAAGAAAGACACTTTGCCACAGATTGCCCTCAGACGTCCGCCTGTGGTGCTGGTGCATGGATTGTGGGGATGCGGGAATAAAAAACCTTTAGACAATAATTGCCAATATACATGGAAAGAGTTTGAACCTAAATTTAATGAAAAAGGACTTTATGACATTGTTAGTGTAGATTATTTTTCTACAAATGCAAGCAGTTTTGCGGCGAATGCTAAGTATATTAAATTGGGAATAAACGATGCGATTGGACAGTCTAAAAAACAAAAATATGCAGCAACTAAAGTAGATATAATCGGCCATAGCATGGGAGGATTATTACCGCGAGAATACTGTAAGGGGAATAGTGATGAATGTAATAAAAGAATTCATAAGTTTATAACAATAGATACGCCGCATAAAGGCAGTGAATTGGCAAATTTAATAAATACTATAAATCAACAGCCTGACTCATTATGTTTTCTGACGTTGCCGATAATGGAAGGCGTTGGAAAAAAGATATGGGAGAACAAAGATACCGGAAGCCTTAAAGGAGCGCTTATTGATCTTGCAGTAGGAAGCACAGCGCTCCAAAATCTGACGACGACAATTCCTTGGACTGCTATTGTTGGAAGGGCCGTTCCTGGGTCGATACCGTTTTCCCTGTTTGCTCATGACATGGGTCTAAACGTGTTGTGGTGGGACCTTGCACTCTTATGCAATAAGGTACCAGATGCGTCATTTACTTTCATACCCGATTTACTGGGAATTGGAAATTTAGAATATGTATTCCCCGGAGAAAATGATCGAATAGTAAGTTCTACAAGTCAGTTGGGATATGCTAACGAATATTTTGTTATTTGGGGCGTTGATCATCTAACAGTGTTAAAGGATTCAGACACAGTTGAAAAGGTAAAAGAAATATTAGAAAAACCTTAATTGGAGGAGATAATGAAAGAAATAGTAATAATTTTAATTATGGCAACAATCAATTTTGCTTCAACTTGCTGGGGCTTTACGATTACGCAGCCAAAGCAGGGGACAGTCTTTCATCCCGGTGATACAGTTACTGTCAAAACTGAGATAGCATCTGGAGAACAAATCAAAGCAGTGGTATTTGCCGTATCTGAAATAGGCAAAGGCATTGGAGACTTATGGCCTCCTTATGAGTATGTATTCACTATTGATCCTGAATTTGTTGGCACAGCTGAAATATTAGCAATTGCTAAACTGGAAAACGGAACTGGTATTCAGGCAAAAATTCAAATCACAGTGGTTCTTCCCTCAAATATAAGATTAACAGGCATTGAGGTTGATCCTAATCCTGTATTTCTTTACAAAATGCTACCAAATAGCGATCCAAATGATGTCCGAATATTTGAAACTAAGCAATTGGGCGTTGGCGGTATGTATTCCGACGGAATTGAGCGTGGGCTCACCTCCTCCGCCTCCGGCACAACCTATACAAGCAGCGATGAAAGCATTGTAAAAGTTGATAAAGAAGGGAAAATGACTGCGCAGGGGATTGGGAAGGCAAAGATTACGGTAATGAATGGGAAATTCAGCAAGACAGTGGATGTGATTGTAAAGCCTTATAAATAAAAGGCACAGAGAAATGGGACACGGACTTGCCTGCCTTCGGCAGGTTAACACGGATGATCACAGATGGTCTTAAATGAAAGAAAAATATCTGTGTCAAAGGAAATAATGGGACACGGATTGGCACAGATGGACACGGATATTAAAAGAAACATTTATCCACGAAGAAGACGAAGGGGCACGAAGAATTCAGACACAGAGTGGCACAGAGTTATTATGAAAAACACTGATAGGCTTAAAAAAGTCATAGAGAGTCAGTGAGCGTCTGTGTCAAAGGAAATAATGGGACACGGATTAACACAGAAAAGACAGGATTAAATAGGAAATATTATGAGGAACAAGAAATTTAAAAAGAAATTTTATGATCTGCAAACGAGAGGTAATGAAAATATAAAGATGAGAAGGCTAAAGTTTCTGAAATGTTATCTTCCTGCTGCGGTCATTAAAACAGACTTGGAATTCGTTAAAGATCCCCGCTCTGCCGAGCAGGTTGAAACCAACCCCGAGACGTTCGGAAAAACCGATTGGCGCGGTTATTGCCCAGTCACCGATCGTGATGGAAAGATCGTGGAAATATGTAGGAATAAAACTGCCGTCTCCAACGACGATCATCTGCTGTTTTCCTTTATCCCAGTCTATGCCGATGCGGTGCGCATCATCAATGTTCAGGATGGTAAAGGTGGCTCCAGAATCAACAAAGACCCAGGTGCGATGGTTGAGAATAGAAATAGGGATTATGGGCATCAAATATCCCTTATGCAATGTGTAAGGGAATTCTATAAGAGACATGCCATATCTTCCTCACGAGGCACCCGGAGAACGGAGGGAATTTTATGGGGTTCAATCTTTTTAGCCGCGTCCTCAACTTCTTTGCCGGAATCACCGACTGCAGCCAGTTTCTCGTTTACGACAGCAATATATTTTCCGGCATATTTAGTTACCAATTCGCTGAAATGTTCAACGATCCAGAGATCATCTTTATCCATAGACGCCTCCACAAATAGAATATTTGATTTAATTATATCAAGCTCTGGCGGAAAGGGCAATGTTGAGGGAAAGAATATGGGACACGGATTTACACGGATGATCACAGATGGTCTTAAATGAAAGAAAAATATCTGTGTCAAAGGAAATAATGGGACACGGATTGGCACAGATGGACACGGATAGTAAAAGAAAAATTATCCATGAAGGGGCATGAAGAAAGGAATGTACAGAGTACAACGAACATGGGGGGTCAAACGGATTTTATGATTTCTAAGAATTTTGATATGGAAATTACGGATACGCCGTGCAGCGACAGGAATGACAGTATTTTCTTATCCCCCGTAATATCCTTGTCGCTGGTTATAAGATATTTTGCTTTTCCGCTAAGCGCGGTTTCAAGGATGATATTATCGTCAGGATCGCGGCAGAGTTCCAGATTGCCTTTTAAGGAAATGCGCCCGGCACGTGCGGCTATGGATGAAATTAAATTTTCAATTTCCTGCCTGCTTATGCCGTATTTAAAGAAAAATTTAGGGCGTGTGAAAACGTCATGCAATTCTGTAATCTGCTGTTCCGAGATAAGAATGCTGAATTTGCCGTTGCTCCATTCATCGGCAAGACGTGCGGCGGGGCCTGATGCAGAGATAAGAGAAGAAATCCAGATATTGGTATCTACTACAACTTTAACAGGCACGCTTTTTTTTGCGTACGTCTTTAATTGCTTCGTCTATGTCGGCATTGATCTCTTGTGGAGAAAAACGGGCGGCCTTTCCGCGTATGGATTTGAGGGCTTTATCAAATCTCTTCTGCCAGTCATCCTTGGAAAGTATTTGTATCTGGACTTGCTGTTTATCTTTGAGACGCACTTTTTTTATTGGTTTAAAAACGCCATTCTCATAAATTGCATCAATTGTCTGAGACATTTGTTAATCACCTCTTTCTATAACATAACAAATATATTTGAAATATATCATATGGATAATGTTCTGTCAAAAATTTAAAGGGTTGATGGGACACGGACTTACACGGATGAACACGGATATTAAAAGAAATATTTATCCACGAAGGGCACGAAGAAAGAAAGCTTAATAGAAATGAGTTCAGAGTACAGAGTACAAAGTGCAGAAAAAGATTAGACACGGATTAACACAGAAACGACGGATTAAAAAACATAATAAAATATACAAGCGGGGATGAGAATAATGAAAAGAAAAAATAATTTTATTGATCTGTGTATATCAGTGCCTGCCCGTCCGGCTTGTCCGCCTTGGTGGATAGGCGGGTTGATCTGTGTCCTATTTGCATTCAGCTTTTCTGTGTTCGCGGATTCGCTTGATTCCATCCAGATCATCAAGATCTCTCCGCAGGACGAGCGGGCGGTTATCAAGGCCACGGACGGGGGACTCAAGATAATAAAAGTGGGGGATTCAATTGGAGAGAATGGGAAGATTATTGAGATCGCCAAGGGCCGAGTCGTGATTGAGGAAAAGACGGCTGACGGAATGGAGAAAGTAATTATACGGCTTGAAGACGGGAAACAGAAGATAGAGAGGATACGGAAAACGGCGGACAAACAACCTTTGCTTTATGCGCCATCCACCAATATGGACAGGGATGTAAAGAAGAATAAATAGATTTAAAAACAATGGGACACGGATTAACACTGATGGACACAGATAGGCGAAATAGGAAGAAAATAAAGAATCATTCACTTCGTGCACTTAGTGGAGAAAGGGAATGGGCCACGGATTGACACAGATGGACACGGATAGACGTAAATTGAAATATAAGGATATAAAGAAGAATAGACAAATTCACTGCGTGCTACTTGGTACACTCAGTGGAGAAAAGCAATGGGCCACGGATTGACACAGATGAACACAGATAGACGTAAATTGAAATATAAAGAATTAACAGATAAGGTGATACAAGCTTTTTATAAGGTTTATAACACACTTGGTTATGGTTTTCTGGAAAAAGTCTATGAAAATGCATTAATGATAGAGCTGGACAAAATGGGTATTTCAGCAAAGGCTCAGAGTCCTATTAAAGTTTTGTATGAAGATAAGATCATAGGAGAATATTTCGCTGATATTCTTGTGCAGGATTGCGTTATCGTTGAGATTAAGGCGGCAAATGGCATTATCCCTGAACATAAGGCACAATTGCTTAATTATTTAAAGGCAACAAACATTGAAGTGGGATTATTGATGAACTTTGGCCCGGAACCGGAGATCAAGCGAAAGGTTTTTGATAACTGGAGGAAAGGCAATGGGACACGGATTGACACGGAAACGACGGATTGAAAAATAAAAAGGGAACTTTAAAAAGGGTATGAGAAAAAACAAAATAAGTAATCTTTTAATAATATTTTTATCAGTGTGCATCTGTGTAAATCCGTGTCCCATTTTGTTTTTTGTGTCCTATACGGAAACGGCAGATTGAAGAAGAAAAAGAAAGCTTTAAAAAGGGTATGAGAAAAAACAAAATAAGTAATCTTTTAATAATATTTTTATCAGTGTGCATCTGTGTAAATCTGTGTCCTATTTTACTTTCTGTGTCCCATGCAGACGATTTCACCGTTAAATCTATAGGCGATTACGGCAATGTGACGGTCATGGAGGTCACAGGCAATTATGACGCGAAAATTTCTGACGGCTCAAACAACAATATACCGCGACAGGAGATAGCAAAGGAGTTTTTCAAGACGCACAAGGATGAATACGATTTTCTTGTCATTTACACAAACTTCGACTTTGAGATGCCTGATGCCGAAGCAGTGGCATTTTATAAGGGAGTCAGGAATGATACTCAGGGCATAGGCCTGCCGCTTTTTGATAATTCAGCCCTATTCGGGAGCAGCGGGAAATTACAGGGCTCGATAGACATGGGCAATATATCAAATGTCGCAACAGACCCTTTAGACCCCAATTTTGAGGATACGCTATCTATACTTGCTCATGAACATCTGCACAGGTGGGCGGCGCATGTAAAATTCAGAGATGCCGGAGGCCAGACCAGCTCAGCCCTGCTCGGAAAGAATAACGACCACTGGAGCTTCCTGTTAGACACAGACGGCTCCCTCCTCTACGGAAATGACTGGCAGGATAATGGCGGCGGCACTTTTACGTCAATTGCCTCAAGAAAATATTACAGCCTGCTCGATCTGTACCTTATGGGATTTATTGATAAATGGCAGGTGCCCCCGATACTGCTCATCATTAATCCGGATATTGATAAGGCACGACCTTCTGAAACCGGGGTCACTATCAGCGGATTGCCGCAATACATTTCGATTGACGATATTATAGCTGTTGAGGGCGAGAGGGCGCCGGCTCCTTCAGCATCTCAAAAGACATTCAAATCAGCATTTATACTGATTACTTCACCGGGGACGTTCACAGGCTACGAGATATACGGACTGGAAGCTGTCCGAAGCGCCTGGGTTACAAGGTTTTCAATACTTACAGACGGCAAAGGGCTTATGCAGGTTGCTTCATCTCTCAAGGAAAACATCCCCGCTAATCCCGGAATCATTCCGCCGTCTTTAGATCCTAGGACTCTGCCCCCTGAAATTAATGACGGCGTGGCATGGCTGATGACCAATCAGGCGGCTGACGGCAG
>JACQXH010000053.1 GCA_016208845.1 Nitrospirota bacterium
CAGATCTCCCACATCCATAAGTTCCAGTGAAAATCTGAGGTCAGGCTTGTCAGTGCCGAATCTCTCCATGGCTTCGGCGTAAGTGAGACGCGGAAACGGGTCTTTGAATTCCAGCCCCATTACATTCAAAAAAATCTTCTTCATCATTTCTTCAACGAGGGACATCACATCCTGTCTTTTTACAAAAGACATCTCCATATCCACCTGTGTAAATTCAGGCTGCCGGTCTGCCCTCAGGTCTTCATCCCTGAAGCATTTCACTATCTGATAGTATCTCTCAAAGCCTGACACCATAAGTATCTGCTTAAAAAGCTGTGGTGACTGCGGAAGGGCGTAGAACTGTCCCGGATTGGTCCTGCTCGGCACAAGATAATCCCTTGCTCCTTCAGGTGTGCTCTTTGTGAGAACAGGCGTCTCTATCTCCAGAAAACCGATAGAATCAAGGTACTCTCTGACCGACTTGGTTGTTTTATGCCTGAGTATGATATTTTTTTGTATCACCGGTCTTCTGAGGTCCAGATATCTGTGTTTTAGCCGTAAAAATTCCGAGGCATCGGTGTCATCTTCTATCATGAATGGAAGCGGCTTGCACTCATTGAGGATAGTAAGCTGTTTTACTACTAACTCAATCTGTCCTGTTGGGATAGATGGGTTCTCAGTGCCTTGCGGTCTTTTTCTCACCTCTCCCTCGATCTCCAGCACATACTCATTGCGTATTTCATGCGCTCTTTCGTGGACCTCGGCGCCGATCTCAGGGTTAAAGACAACCTGCACAACGCCGCTCCTGTCCCTCAGATCAATAAATATAAGTCCGCCATGGTCCCTGCGCCTGTTGGTCCAGCCGCGGGTTGTTATGGCTGAGCCTATATCAGATTCCCTTATTTCACCGCATCGTTTATTCATTAATTAACTCCTGATGAATTAAATAATAATGGCAAATACTCAGGTAGATAGTCTGTAGGTATTTAGTCATTTAGCTAACAGACTAAAAGCCTAAACAACCTGAGTAATTATAATACTTCCTTTTTTAATCTTTTTATCTCCTCTAAAGTAAGCCGCCGGTGCTCACCCGGCTTCAAATCGCCGAGTTCGAGGCCGTCAATTTTAGTCCTTATAAGCCTCATCACAGAGTGACCCAGCTTCTCACACATCCGCCTTATCTGCCTTTTTCTGCCCTCATAAATTGTTATTTCCACCCATGAGTTTGCCTCAGTCTTTTTTATTTTTTTTATCTTTGCAGGAGCGGTCAGGCCGTCTTCGAGCTTAATGCCTTTTTCAAATTTTTGAATGTCCTTATCCTCAAAGACCCCTTCGACCTTAACAAGATATGTCTTTGGTATCTTGCCTTTAGGGTGCAAAACTGCGTTTGTCAGTTCTCCGTCATTTGTGAGGAGGAGGAGCCCTTCTGAATCATAATCAAGCCTTCCTACAGGAAATACCTTGACCTTTACGCCTTTTAGAAAATCCCTGATCGCAGGCCTTCCCTCGGGATCGCTCATTGATGTTATGCATTTAACAGGCTTATGGAACATGAAATATGTCTTTGGCTCTAATCCCCTGATAAGCTTCCTGTCTACCTTTATGTGATCTCTTTCAAAGTCAGCCTTCATGCCGAGTATGGCAATTTTGCCGTTAACGGTGATACGGCCTTCAAGGATCATTTCCTCTGCCTTTCTTCTTGAGGCAATGCCGCATTTTGCAAGGATCTTCTGAATTCGCTCTTCCATAATATTATTAAACGAATTCTAATATTATCATAAACACATGGCTTTTTCTCAAATTGGGCGGGTAAAGTATTTAGAAAATCTTTTTTATTCCCCCTTTACAAAGGTCGATATGACTCGTTCCGAGGGGATATAGGGGGTTGTTTAAAATAATTTGAAGAACCATTGCACAATGTTATCCCGATGACAGGATATTCTTAAAATGATAAAATAGGACTTCTAAAAAAACAATACCTGTCAAAGGAATGAATTCTAATGAGCTTAATGCACTACTACCGGACGCCTGTCCTTTCCGCAGTAAAGAAAAATGATCTCCTCTTAACACTGAGGCAGGGGATATCTGCTGACATAGAGGATATCCAGAGTGAGTATTGTTTTAATATAGAAACCAGCCGGCCGCTTTCAAACGATGATGTAAAAACTCTGTGCTGGCTTCTATCCGAGACATTTGAACCTGGGAATTTCTCTGATAAGAGTTTCTTAACCCGTCACCCGTCACCCCTGCCTGCCGGACAGGCAGGCGTCACCAGTCACTGTCTTTTGGAAGTCGGTCCCCGCATGAACTTTTCAACAGCATGGTCCACAAATGCGGTTGCGGTCTGCCATGCCTGCGGCCTCACACAAATCAAACGCATTGAGCGTTCGAGGAGATATAAGCTGATAATGGGTCAAGGGGTCAGAAATCAAGGGGCCAAGGGGCAAGGAACAGATGAGCTTTACCCGTTACTCGTTACGCGTCACGCGTCACTTTTTTACGACAGAATGACCGAATGCCCATACACTGAACCTCTTCAGACATTTGAGACCGGCATAAGGCCGGAACATTTTTATGAAGTGCCGTTAATAGAGAACGGCAGATCTGCCCTGGATAAGATCAATAAGGAGATGGGGCTGGGTCTTGATGATTGGGATATTGATTACTATTACAATTTATTTGTGAATGATATAGGCAGAAACCCGACCAATGTTGAATGCTTTGACCTGAGCCAATCCAACAGCGAGCATTCAAGGCACTGGTTCTTCAGGGGAAGGCTTGTCATTGACGGCAAAGAAGCTCCTCGTACCCTTATGGATATTGTTAAACAGCCGTTCAGGTCCAATCCCAAAAACAGCGTTATTGCATTTAAGGATAATTCCAGCGCTATTAAGGGATACAAGGTGTGGACGATATTTCCGGAATACCCGGGAAGACCTTCACGTTTGATAAGGACTGCGCCTGAATATCATCTTACTTTAACTGCAGAGACCCATAATTTTCCAAGCGGCGTTGCGCCTTTCCCCGGAGCTGAGACAGGCACAGGAGGAAGGATAAGGGATGTCGAGGCAGTGGGAAGAGGCGGTCTTGTGATCGCAGGTACAGCGGCATATTGTGTCGGCAATCTCTTTATCCCCGGGTATGAAATGCCATGGGAGGATCCTTCTTTTATATATCCTGCAAATCTGGCGAGCCCTCTTGATATTGAGATCCAGGCCAGCAATGGCGCTTCTGATTATGGGAATAAGTTCGGCGAACCCCTTATTCAGGGCTTTACGCGCTCATTTGGGATGAGGCTTCCAAACGGCGAACGCAGCGAGTGGTTAAAGCCGATAATGTTTACCGGCGGCGCCGGGCAGATGGACGCAGGGCACATTGAGAAAGACTCTCCTGAGAAGGATATGCTTGTGGTCAAGATCGGCGGGCCTGCGTACAGGATCGGCATTGGCGGCGGCGCTGCGTCAAGCATGATACATGGTGAAAACGTGCCGGAGCTTGACTTTAACGCGGTCCAGCGCGGCGACGCGGAGATGGAGCAGAAGATGAATAGAGTTATTCGAGCCTGCGTGGAGATGGCAGACAGGAACCCCATCGTCAGCATACATGATCAGGGAGCAGGCGGAAACTGCAATGTGGTAAAGGAAATTATATATCCTGCAGGGGCAAAGATCGAGGTCAGAAAGATACAGATCGGGGACAACACGCTTTCAGTGTTAGAGATATGGGGCGCAGAATATCAGGAGCAGAACGCCCTGCTCATAAGACCGGCGGATATTGACATGTTTCAGGATTTGTGCCTTAGGGAAAAGGTCACATGTGCAATAATCGGGCAGATAACAGGAGACGGCTATATTGTCCTTCATGATGAAACTGACGGCAGTACGCCTGTAAACCTGAATTTAGAAAAAATACTTGGAGACATGCCGCAGAAGACCTTTCATCTGAACCGCTCAGAAACCAGACTGGAGCCGTTCAAATTACCGGAAGCTCTCACAGTAAAAGAGGCGCTCAGCAGAGTGCTTAGACTTCTTTCAGTGGGTTCAAAGAGATTTCTTGCCAATAAAGTTGACAGGAGCGTTACAGGGTTAATAGCTCAGCAGCAATGTGCAGGGCCGCTTCAGCTTACAGTGTCAGATGTTGCGGTTATCGGTCAGAGCCATTTCAGCCTTACAGGCGTTGCAATATCAATTGGAGAACAGCCAATAAAAGGATTGATAAACCCTGCTGCCATGGCCCGCATGAGCGTGGGTGAAGCCCTGACAAATATTCTTTGGGCCGGGATAAGCGCACTTGAAGACATAAAATGTTCAGGCAACTGGATGTGGGCTGCAAAGCTTCCGGGAGAGGGCATTAAGTTATATGAGGCGGCAGTTGCGATGAGTGACTTGATGATCGAACTTGGAATTGCTGTTGACGGCGGTAAGGACAGCCTGTCAATGGCAGCACAGGCGCCGCGTTCACTGCAAGATAGCAGGACCGAAACAGTAAAGTCTCCCGGCACATTGGTTATATCTGCTTATGCAACATGTCCTGATATTACCAAGGTAATAACTCCTGACATAAAAAAGCCCGGCATGAGCAAACTGCTGTACATTGATCTGGGTAACGGCAAGAACCGGCTTGGCGGAACGTCTCTGGCACAGGTCTTTAACCAGCTTGGCAATGAATCGCCTGATGTGGAAGATCCTGCACTGTTGAAGCGCGCATTTAAGGCGGTCCAGGCGCTTGTGTCTGACGATCTAATTCTGTCAGGCCATGACAGGAGCGACGGAGGATTGATCGTGACCCTTCTTGAGATGGCATTTGCGGGCAATTGCGGGATAGAGATAGAGGCAGGGGTCAAGGGTCAAGCCTGCCTGCCGGACAGGCAGGGGTCAGGGATCAGGGGTCAAGGTTTAGAAGACATAATACCAATGCTATTTTCAGAAGAACTTGGTCTGGTTATCGAATATTTACCAGAGAAAGAAGATGAGATTATTGCTGTTTTGAATAATTCATCTGTCCCGTATCAAATTATCGGCAGGTCTTTGCCGGATAAAAAAATAATTATTAATCTTGTCACGCATCACGCCTGCCTACCGGACAGGCAGGCATCACGCATCACGGTTTCAAATGAAGACATGCGGGTTCTGCGCGATATTTGGGAGGAGACAAGCTACCGGCTTGACAGGCTGCAGGCAAATCCTCAATGTGTTGACGAGGAAAGGAAGGTCAATTTTGACAGAAAGGCCCCGAAATACATTCTGAATTTCGATATGGAAGGGTCAAGTCGATACGACTCGTCTCCGAGGGTCAAGGGTCAAGGGTCAGGGATTGATGCGCAAATTCATCCTAATCCCCCCAAAATTGCCGTTATCCGCGAGGAGGGAAGCAACAGCGACCGTGAGATGTCATCTGCATTTTATGAGGCCGGATTTGAGACATGGGATATAACAATGACAGACCTGCTTTCAGGGAAGGTCAGGCTCTCTGATTTCAGGGGGATAGCTTTTGTCGGCGGATTCAGCTACGCAGATGTGCTGGATTCGGCAAAAGGCTGGGCCGGTGTGATCAGATTCAATAAAAATATCTGGGAGCAATTCCAGGAATTTTATGATAGACCGGATACATTTACTCTCGGGGTGTGCAATGGCTGCCAGACATAATACATCGGGACGGTTTGAGTCCAGATTTTCAACAGTTAAGATCCTGCCGGGCCCGTCAATAATGTTGAACGGAATGGAGGGCTCGGTGCTCGGAATCTGGGTTGCTCATGGCGAGGGCAGGGCATATGTCCCGGACACGGCCATTCTCAAAAAAATAGAAGATCAGAAGTTAGCGCCTGTTCGTTATGTTGATGACAATAACGAGATCACATCAAGGTATCCTTTTAACCCGAACGGCTCGGAGTCAGGCATTGCCGCTCTATGCTCTCCTGATGGAAGGCACCTCGCTATAATGCCCCATCCGGAAAGGACGTTTCTGAAATGGCAGTGGCAGTGGATGCCTGAGGAATGGCAGAAAGATCTTGCGGCATCACCGTGGCTTAAAATGTTTCAGAATGCCCGGAAATGGTGTGGATAGATAAAGTAAATAGGTGTATAGTCTGTAGGTATTTAGTCGTTTAGCTGACAGACTACAGACTAATAGACTAAACAATCTGAGTAGAGTAGTTGCAGAAAATGTTATACTAAGTTGTTCTCCCCCGTAGAAATTCATTTTTTGTGAAAAAGGAGATATCATTGGAATTCACTGACAAGTTTCACGACGAATGCGGGGTTGTTGGTGTATTTGGTCAAAGTGAGGCCGCTAACTTGACATATCTTGGGCTCCACGCGCTCCAGCACAGGGGGCAGGAGGGGGCCGGCATATGCTCCTCTGACGGAAGGGTCCTTTACATCGAAAAGTCCATGGGCCTTGTGGCTGACATCTTCAGTGAAAAAAGACTGAAACGCCTACCCGGCTCTCTTGCCATCGGCCACAACCGTTACTCAACAGCAGGCTCAAGCGTATTAAAAAATGTTCAGCCCATTGTTGTCAATTATTCCCTTGGCTCCCTTGCCATCGCACATAACGGTAATCTTGTTAATGCGCTTGAGCTGAGAAAGGAACTCGAGTCAAAGGGCGCGATATTCCAGTCCACATCAGACAGCGAGGTAATAATCCATCTCATCGCGAGTTCTACCGCCGGAGGCCTTTATGAACGCATCACAGATGCACTTGGCAAGATATGCGGAGCCTTCAGCCTTCTGATAATGACCGAGAATGAACTTATAGCGATAAGGGATCCATACGGGTTCAGGCCCTTGAGTATAGGCAAACATGACGGCGGATATGCGGTCGCGTCAGAAACGTGCGCGTTTGATCTCATTGGCGCTGAATACATGAGGGATATTGAACCCGGCGAGATGGTGATAATAAATGACAAAGGCATAAGGTCCATGAAACCCCTTTATGCCAAGAAACACGCCTTCTGCATTTTTGAGTTTATATACTTTTCAAAGCCTGACAGCTGTATCTTCGGCAACCAGAATGTAAATCACATCAGAAAAGAACTGGGACGCCAGCTTGCGCGGGAAAACCCCATTGAAGCGGACCTTGTCATACCGGTGCCTGACTCAGGAGTGCCTGCGGCCCTGGGTTACGCAGAACAAAGCGGCATACCGTTTGATTTCGGCCTGATACGGAACCATTACATAGGCCGCACATTTATAGAGCCGAAACAGGCGATACGCCATTTTGGCGTGAAATTAAAGCTGAATCCAGTCAGAAAACTCCTTGAAGGCAAAAGGATCATAGTCATTGATGATTCGATAGTCAGAGGGACCACGAGCAAAAAGATCGTTAAGATGCTCAAGGAAGGCGGTGGTGCAAAAGAGGTTCATTTAAGGATAAGCTCTCCGCCTACGATAGGTCCCTGTTTTTACGGCATTGACACGCCCACAAGAAAAGAACTTATTGCGTCAACGCATACCCCCGAAGAAATAAAAAAATATATTACAGCCGAAAGCCTGTCATATCTGAGCATGGATGGGCTGCTGAAAGTAGTTGCAAATCCCGAGCAGTACTGCTCTGCCTGCTTTGACAATAAATATCCGCTTTTGTCCCTTCAGGATAAGGAAGAACAGATAGAGCTGTTTTAGCCCAGGTCTTTCACAAACTTTTCAGTATATAGTATTCCCGGCTTATTCTCGTCCCGAAGGGTCGGGACTGAACTTGTCAGCAAAAAAATCCGCTCAAATACTATATCCTGCGCAGGATTTGATAAAGTCCTTCAGCAGGCATCAGAAGTTTCTGTTATTGTTGCAGTCTATCCGGAATATATCACCGTCGACCCTTGAGTCTGTATTTCCAAAAGCACTGGCCCTAAAGCAAGGTGTCTGTGCGTTTCCGGCTAAATCAATATTTTGTTCAAGACAGTAACTGAAACCCATTCCACTGCCTGGCAGAAATCTCGGGAGTGAACCCTGAATAGCATTTATATTATTATTATCTTTAGCACAAGTGCCTTGAGATACAGTATAGGCTGCATTGTCCGCAAAGAATTGCTCTTCAAGGAGTCTTAAGTTTTCGAGGTTTGCATAGGCCTCATTCCTTGCAGCCCTCTTCTGCTGGCCTATATAACCCGGGATCGCAATTACAGCAAGTATGCCGATTATTACAATTACAACCAAAAGCTCTATCAGGGACATCCCTTTATTGTCAGACATCGATTGCCTCCTTCCAATATTTCTTATAGTTAATAATATACTAAATTCCCATAAAATATTGTATTATTATTTCATCTGAACCTGTCAAGCTCTTGGATCACAGAATATTTTTAAAAAAATGCGAGTTGAATTTTTTAAACATAATATAAGCAATGAAGATATACGGAGCGCCGTCAGGGTCCTAAGGTCCGTCTTTCTGACCACAGGAGATGTCGTCAGCGATTTTGAGAGACAATTCTCCGGCTATCTTGGCGTTAAGCAGACGATCGGATTGAACAGCTGCACGGCGGCCCTGCACCTGTCGCTATTGGCTTACGGGGTTGGACCTGGTGACGAGGTAATTACGACACCCCTCAGTTTTTGTGCCACATCTAATGCGATTCTGCATGCCGGCGCAAAACCGGTCTTTGTCGATGTCGAAGAGGACACCGGCAATATCAATGCGGAAATGATCGAGGCCTCTATCACAAAGAAGACAAAGGCCTTGCTGCCGGTCCACCTTTACGGACAGATGTGCGACATGAAAAAGATCCGCAAGCTTGCAGATAAGCACGGCCTGGTCCTGATCGAGGATGCGGCTCATTCCATAGAGGCCGAGCGGGACAATATAAGGCCGGGTCATGTCAGCGATGCCGCCTGCTTCAGTTTTTATGCCACAAAAAATATCACCTCAGGCGAAGGAGGCGCAGTATCTACCAACAATGTGAAAAAAGCTGAATTGCTTAAGATGCTGAGACTGCACGGGATAGATAAATCAGCGATTGACCGTTATACAGGCAGATATAAACACTGGGACATGCCTGTACTGGGCTGGAAATACAACATGG
Organism: Nitrospirota bacterium; assembly: GCA_016208845.1. Classification (GTDB taxonomy): domain Bacteria; phylum Nitrospirota; class Thermodesulfovibrionia; order UBA6902; family BMS3Bbin08; genus JACQXH01. The sequence continues at coordinate 8,996 of JACQXH010000053.1, forward strand.
ACAATATACATGCCTCCCTGCTTTCAGGGCAATTAAGCCGGATCGATAAATTGTGGGCTAAACGGGACGCATTGTGGAAACTGTATGAGGAACATTTGTCCGGATCCAAGGGGCTCAAGGCCCTTAAAACCGTGCCCCGTTCAAGGCATGCACGGCACCTGTTTACTGTACTGGTCGCGGCAAAGAAAAGGGATTCAGTCATGTGGCAGCTCCAGGAGAGAGGTATAGGAGTTGCCGTCAATTACCGGCCGATACATCTCCTGAAATTTTACAAAAAGACATATGGATATAAAAAAGGTGATTTCCCGGTTGCCGAGAGTATCGGCGGGAGCACTATCTCTCTGCCGCTTTATCCGCTGCTCAATAGGTCTGCTTTAATACGGGTGTCACATGCCCTTAATGAAATCATTAAAAGAGGGGAATGATTTCATTCAATTTTTTCCCTGATCACAAAATATCTGTTGTCTGTCTGCTGCTTTATTATTCTCACCAGGTACTCCCCAATGATCCCCAGCGAAAGCAGGATAATGCCGCCCTGAAAGAGCATTGCCACAAACAGGGAGGTCCAGCCCGAGACCCCAATGCCCCAGAATATTTTCTTGATTATTATGATGACCGCCAAAGAACCGCTTATGATCGAAGAAAGGATCCCGATGACGGCGACATTTCTCAATAATATTGAAGAATTGTTGATTATTAAATTCGACGCCAATTTAACCAGTTTGCCCAGCGTGTAAGAGCTCTTACCAAGATAGCTCGGACGATGGGTTATGTCTGAATTTGCCACTTTAGATGTGGTGGAGAACAGCATGGCAGGGAAAAAGGCAAAGGGTGTTTTTATTTTATTGAACTCTTCCACTAAATATCGTGAGATTATCCTGAAGGACGACAACTTAATATCTTTTGGCTTGCCGATAAATTTTGTATTGAGGTAATCCATTATCCGGCTGCTGAGGACCTTCAGGAAAGAATGCTTTTTATCCGGGATAGACCCTATGATGCAGTCATAACCTTCATCAAGTTTGGATCTCATCACAAAAATATCCTTTGGGTCATGCTGCAGATCGCTGTCCATTGTTATCATGTATTGACCGCGGGCATGCAGAAGGCCGCACATTGTTGCATTGTGCTGTCCAAAGTTTTTTGATAAATTAAAGCCCCTGACATTCGGGTCTTTATCATGGAGTTGTTTTATGACCTCCCATGAGGAATCGGTACTGCCGTCATTAATAAGGATCAGCTCAAATGCAGCCCTGCGCTCATCAAACACGTTTTTGAGTTCTTCGTAAAGGGGAACAAGTGACCTGCTGCTGTTTAAGACCGGAATAACGATCGAGTATTCAGGCGATGCGTTTCCACTGAGTTTTAGTGCCATATGCTCTCTGTTGATTTGTTCTGCCATGAGATTATGCCTTGGCCGCATGAAATTTCATAAGGGTATCAGCGCGCAGCCCCTGCCTGAGGGTCTCCAGGCTTATTACATCTTCTATCGGTACATTTGCCAGATTAACATTAGGGCCGAGCCGTTCTATGAACCATACCTGCTGGGGTTTTCTTGGCGCCTCAAATACCAGGGTGTCCGGATTAATCCCCGATTCAATAATTTCATTGACCAGACCCATTCTTATCTCTCCGGTTTCCCGGTAAAGACCAACTGTCCCTGATTCCCGGCCTTCAAGAATTACATAATCTGCGCCTGCCTCAAGCTCTTCCTTGATCCATCTGACCCAGTTTGAAGGCGGGGTCACAAACTTAACGTCTTTGCTCCCAATCTCCGTAAAAACGCGGAAATCTTTTTTAAATCTCTCCATGTGCTTCAGCTTTTCCTGCCTCGATATTTCCACTACGCCGTCAGATATCTCAACAGTTGAGATATCAAGGGATTTCAGGTACGAAATATATTCGTCAATTTTATTTTGAACATAATATACCTCGAACAATGTCCCGCCGAGGGAAACTTCTATATCATTTTTTTTATATATATTTATCTTTTCTTCTATGTTCTTTGAAACAACCGCAGTGCCCCAGCCAAGTTTCGCCAGGTCAATGTAATCCCCGCATATCTTCAATTGGTCGCTTATATAATTACTCCCGAGTCCCTTGTCAAGTATCTGGGTCCGCCCTACCGTTCTTTTTTTAATTTCTCTCACAGGCAGCCTAAGTGTCATTTTATTCTCCTCTTGGTTATAGATTTGCCACATGCCCTTCCCGCAATATTTCCAAATACTAATATATCCAATAATGAATTTCCCATCAAGCGGTTTGTTCCATGTATGCCGCCTGTTATCTCTCCTGCGGCGTAAATGCCCGGGACAGAAGTTTCGCATCTGGAATTAACGGCAATGCCTCCATTTTGGTAGTGTACCATTGGGGCTACAGGTATCAGGTCGGTCCTCGGGTCAACCCCTGAGCGGGATAATTTATTGAGAAAATTACTGAATGATTTTAACGAATCAACGCTATTTTGAACAAAAACGTTTCTCAGATCCAGATAAACACTTTTATATGCCAGTCCTTCTTTAATGCCCATATTATTTCTTATGATTTTCAGTAACTGCTTTGAAAGGATATCTCTCTTGGACCTGGCATCTGCTATTTTTTTGCCGGTTTTATTATAGAACATACCTCCAAGTGAAAGAAGGGTTTCAGGCACAGGGGTTCCAAGGAGAGGGCCTTTGAGTGAAATGCAGGCAGGATGGAGTTGAAAGGAGTTTGCATCTCTCATTGCCAGGTTCAACACGCGCAGGGAGTGGTAAAAGCCGGATGACGTGCACGGTTGATTGGTTGTTCCCATCTTGTGTTGTCTCGCAAAATCATTTGATCTCCCGCCGCAACAGAGAATAACATTTTTGGTCTCGATCAGTCCATCGCGGCCATTCCTGCATGTCTTCAGCAAAAAATATTCCTTTTTTTTCTTAATGCCTTCAAGCGAAGTGTTTATGCTTATATTTACAGGGCTTCTTTTAATTCTATCCAGAAGGACTTTCATAATGGCACTTCCTGTCTCAGCCCCACGGGAGAGGACCCTTTTTTCAGAAATGCCGGTACACGACCTCAGATCATATGAATCGTCCATTTTATCGAAGTCCATCCCCAGTTCATTCAGCCATTTGAGTATTCCCCTGCTCTTTGAGATCATTAAGTGTAATAGTTTCTCGTCGTTTTTATAATTGCCGCCGGCAAGCGAATCGTTAAAATGTTTCCTCAGAGAGTCATTCGCTCCCACGGCGATTTGAATCCCGCCCTTCGCCATCATGGTGTTGGATTGTCCAAGTGCGCATCTGGTAATTAGCAGAAAATTATCTGTGTAATTACCAAGCTCTATTGCTGCTGAAAGCCCGGCACCTCCTGACCCTATGATAACCGCGTCTAACATGCCTTTTATCTTAAATATTCCTTAAGGGAAGATCGAAAATATTTTCGATCAGGTTCTTGTTTTTTTTGCCAGGGATTTTCAGCTGAGCATAAATGTCCTTTGCATTAGCGATCAGGGCTTTCCGGTCCCTGCCTTTAACCATGAAGTATCCTATCCTGTCAGTACCGATCTGTAAATTATTTACTTTACTCCCGTGCTGTATATAGAACTCTCCGCCCATAAAATCACTGCTTGTAACCTGTTCTTCCATAGGTATGAATTCAGACGCGATGTCTTTACTGGCGCCTAAAAAAAAGACTGCTTTATGAAAAGGGTCATTAATGTTGAAGTCCCTCTTATTAACAGGCAAAGCATTGCCGATTGAAAAACCAATGAGATGTCTTCTGATATCAAATCCAGTCACAAGAGGGATCAGGTCCTCCTCATGGCCTCCACCGATCCTGCATGCAATTTCACCGATCAAAGGTCCTCGTTTGGAAATAATCATCTGAATATAGACAGGGCCGTTGGAGATCTTGAAACTCCTGACCAATCTGGCTATAACCTGTTTTATTTTTCCAGTATATCCAATTGCATGCCTGCTTGGGAAGATGTGCGCAAGGCATAATCCTATATGAGGCAGATTGTTATAAATTATTCTGTCAGTAAGCATTATCAGATAAGGCATCCCCTGATGAACCCAGACACTTGCCGTTATTTCAGGGCCTTCAATATAATCTTCAATAATCACTTTTCTGACCGTAGAATATTCAAGCGATAGTTGTATTTTATTTATCAACAGTTCAAAATTATCTATAAAGAAAACGCCCCTTTGCCCCTGGGAATCTACTGGTTTAATTACCACCGGAAATTTCAGTGATCTCAGCTTTTGTGTTTCACGAAGGCTTTTTACTATCCTGTACGCCGAAGACGGTATCTTATATTTTTTGAAGGCCTCTTTCATTTTTTCTTTGTTCGTAGCGAGGATGGAGGTGTTTACCGAAATGAACGCGGGTATTCGCAGTTTGTGCGCGATCCTGGATACTATAGCCACCGGCTGGTCGGTCCCGGTAGTGAGAACACCGTCAATATCATATTTTCTGGCTATCCTGAGATTAGCTTCATAATCAATTGCGCTTATAAGTGGTTTGAATGTGGCAAAGCACCTGCCCGGAGCTTTTTTATTGGAATCAACGGCAACAACCCTGATCCCGCTCTCCTCAGCCTCTCTTATAGTCTTTTTCTGGAGCCTGCCGGCTCCAAGAACCAGCAGGACCGGTTTATTCTTTTTCACTGATAGCGTTTAATGAGTTTTTCGATCTTTAAATAGAAGGTTTTTTTAAATGCAGCATCGTTTATGCTGCCGAAAAAAGATCTGAGATGGTTTATCTTCTTTCTGCAGTCCAGAATCATATTATTAACAGCCTTTGTCCCTGCTCCTCCCCGGCTGCTTCGAAGTTCTATGAGGTTTTTGATATCGAGAAGTTTTGAAAAATCATTTTCATTGAATTTCTTAAGTTTTATGCCTAATTCCCGGCCTGCTTCATAAAGCATCGCAGAGGTTATCTCCGCATACTTTTTATTGATCAGCCTCCTTGCGACCAATCCTATGATGCTGTGGGCCGAGCGGTTGTCAAGGCCGCACTTAATTGTGAGGAAATCAACAAGGTCTGTCGCGATAGGGAAACCAGACTGTGTTGAGAGCAAGAGGGCATTTTTTTTGAACCGTCCCTGCTGCAGAATATCATTTAACAGCCTTACAACCTTTGTAGTCATGTCCACGTTCGTTGGGAGTTCCTCATAAATGAATATGCGATTGTCCGGCTGGCCGCTCGGGGTCTGGCCGGCCGCTGCCACACAGACAAATCTTCCAAGCATATTCCGTGCTGTACCCCTGGTGAATATGGATTCTTCTTTTGAGGCATGATGACACTGGTCCTGCTGTGTGAATCGGAGAGCTCAAAAAAACCGAATTCGATGGTGGTCCATATATGGAGTTCCTCTGCCATGCGGTCTAAATTAGTGATCAAAGTGATTATAGAGTACATGGTTTCTATAGGGACATCGGGCTGCCACATCGCATCCCTCGTATGGTCAATAATAGAATCAAAGCCAAGGAGTTTCATAAGGTATTCCCTGTCAATAGGAAGCTGTGATCCATTGACACTGCCTGAGCCTGCCGGACTCTGGTTGAGCCGCCTGTATGCTGATTTGAGGCGTTCTGAATCTCTGAGAAGGGGGTACAAGTATCCAAGGAGGTAATGGGATCGAGTGGTAGGCTGCGCATGATGAAGATATGTAAAATCACTCATATATGTATTACGGTGTGATTTAACAAGTTTCAGCAAGGTGTAGCACAAAGATGCCAGTTCTCTTCCGAGGAGCGCAACTTTCTCGCGGCAGGTTAAAAGAAAAGCGATATTTGTTGCTTCCCTGCGCGCTCTGCCGGCATGAAGAAAACCGCTTATACTGCCTGTCTTTCCTGAAAGATATTTGTCCCTGTTGTTATAAATGTCTCCGTATCTTGGATCAAAGTTAAGGTCCTGAGATGTTTTCCCCTGCATAATAAGCAGTTCTTTCAGGAGATCTCTGCCTGCCCGGGGCTGGACAATGCCTGTCTTGATAAGCATGGACACGTGTGCCATATCAGCCAGCCCCATGCCCTCGTGCAATAAATCATTTGCCTTAAGTTCGAAATCAAATGCACTGTTGATCAGAGACCGGGAAGGGGCTTTGCTGAACCTGCACTCATACCCGAGGTGATGAAAATCCTTAGATTTGCTTTTTTTATTCAATAAATAAAGTCCTTTTGAAAGTGATAACTTATCGAAATTATAACAGGAAAGAGCTTATTTTTAAATACTCATGAGGGAACCCTGATCATAAACTCGTGTAATATATGCGCACTATAGCTCCTTTCTAACCCTGTCTATGTTCAGCCTTATGAGGTTATGCGACGGGAATTTCCTGGCGGCATACTCATATACCTTTAAGGAATCCTGTTTTTTGCCCATGGCATAAAATACATCGCCAATTGATATAAGGTAATTTGGATTTATCTTATTCCTTAATGCGCCTTTGGAAGCCCGCGCAATGACCGCGTTAAATACGGTATTCTTTTGAAGGCGTTTTTTGATCAACACATCTGTGTTCTTTGATCCGTTCCTGATAAACACAACGCTAATGTCGTCAACATTTACAGGAACCCACCGGTCATCCTTAAGCATTTCCAGCACCAGAGGAGTAACAGTCCCATGAACATTTAAGGTGTCAAGGAGCACTATATCCACGCTGTAGTTATCAAGCAGTTTTTCCCACAAAGGGGGTCTGTCAGCAGGAAGGTCCTTATTATATATGGACCTTGTCGCGGAATTTATCAATCTTGCCTCCTGAAGGGCGGTAGAGTTAATAGACCTTGTATCAATAAAATTTTGTGTCCATGGATGCAGTCTCCATGTCACATATCCGCCGAACACAAAATCATTATATATATTGCCGGAAAGCTGATATTTTTCAATAAAATCCACAGAGCTTGCGGGTACAGATCTTGTCTTTGCCTCGCTGAAATTGAACATACTTGACCTTGCATTGCCTGCAAAGAGGAAAAGTGAACATAAAAAGGCAATGCCCGCAAGGACAGGGGCCAATCCGCCCCGGATCTTATTCAATGAATCTCTTTCAGGCAGAGTCCCCAGGATGCAATGTATCTCTGTCCCTATGATTATGGTGCCGATCAGGACAAAATAAATAACGAACCTGAAAGCAAATAAGCTCATCAGGAGTAATCCTGCAAGCACAAAGAGTCTCGGATAACTGCCCTTTTTAATCATGGAAATAAATACCGCAGGGTATAACAAAAGCAATGCGATATAACTTATATCCAATCGGCGCAGATTGTTTTTATAAACTAAAAATGACGGCAGATGTTCTTCAATATTTTCCCTGAAGAACTTTGATTTTGCTGAGGCGGTTATTAAGAAGGCATCAAAATGAGTAGGGTTAAGATACGTGCACGCGACAGCAAGCGCACAGACCGATATAAAAACTATCAGTTCTTTTTTTGTCAATAAGGATCTTTTCAATACAACATTCAGGGCCTCTCCGGCGGAAAAAGCGGCGATCATCGCAATGCCGAATATGAAACCGCCATGCATATTTGCCCATAACATCATCGCGGGGACAAGCAGGAAAAAGATCCTGTTTCTTGTTCTGCTGAACTCATCCAGCAATAAAAATACAATGATAGAAAATAAAATTGAGAAAAGCACGGGCCTCTCAGCCGTAAAAGACATGAGCATATAAAAGGCAGGCAAGACGAAGAAAAAACTCAAATGCAGGCTGACCCCGTTCCTTCTAAGGCCTGTTAAAACCAGCAGTACCGCGATCAAGAAAAGAAGGGCCCTGAAGATTATTATTCCGGAATTGTCAAAAGTATTGTATATGCAGAAAAGAACAGTCTGAGCAAGCCAGTATTGCTTGAGTATGAAAGTTTCTCTTTCAGGAAAGAAATTTTTGTTCTCTCCGGGCACAGAGGTATAGGAAAAGGGGTCTTTGTCCGGCAGGCTGCCTGTTTCAGAAATATATCTGCCTGATGAGATGTGCCACCAGAAATCATAGTCCCAGAGATTTATTGAAAGATACTTGAAGGAGAATGCCATGAAAAGCAGAAGGAAGGAAATAAAAATTAAGAGGCGCTCTATCTTATGTCTCATTAATGATCTGATGAAATTATACCAGAAATAAACCATTTTAGAAATAGTATCCAATCTTTTATAATAAACTCATGGATACATTCAATCCCTCTGCATTTAAAAGGCTTAAGCAGGTTGAGAAGAAACATTTCTGGTTCAATGTGAGGCGGAGATATATCTTTGATGCGGTTAGTCATTTTTGTCAACCGCCTGCAAAAATTCTGGAGATAGGCTGCGGTACCGGCAATGTCAGCAGTTATCTGGCAGGGAAAGGTTATAAGGTAACAGGGTGCGAATATTTTCCGCAGGCCCTGGAACTCGCTTATGATGGCTTTACCAAAGTGCGTGGAGATGCCTTCAGCCTGCCATTTAAAGAAAAAAGTTTTGATATTGTCGGCTTGTTCGACGTAATAGAACACTTCGATGATGACAGATCCATTTTAACAGAGGCAAAAAGGGTAATAAAACCCGGGGGCATTATTGTGATCACTGTGCCGGCGAGGGAGGAATTATGGCACTATTTTGATATTAAGGCCCATCATAAGAGGAGATACTCAAAGGTAAATCTTAAATCGCTATTGTCCTCTGCAGGTTTTGCGACCCGCGCAAATGAATATATGTTTTCTCTGCTTTATATCCCAATAATGTTAAACAAGAAAAAAACTGAAGACAGTGACAAGTTTAAAATCAATCCTGTAATAAATACGTTATTCAGGGCTGTGTTTGAGGCTGAGCGGATAATTTCGAGGATAATCCCGCTTCCTGCAGGGACATCTCTTATCGCAATCGGCACTCGCGATGATAACACCTTAAAAACAGCAGTCAGCAGACAGTAGTCAGTTTCTGGCCGGTTGACTATTCACCGTTTACTGATAACTGTTTTATATTAGGTGTTCAATCGCTCCAATAAATTTATTTTGGACATGTCTGAATAGAAATATGATATCATAGTGGCCATGAAAACTTTACTTGTGACAGGCGGAGCAGGTTTTATCGGCAGTAACTTTGTGAAGTACATTTATAACAAGTATCCGGATTACAAGATTGTCATGCTTGACGCCCTTACTTATGCAGGGAATCTTGAGAACATTCCGCAAAAGATCAGGGATTCAGGCCGCTTTGAGTTCTGGTACGGCAATCTCAATAATCTGGACCTAGTGGGCGATCTGGTAAGCATGTCAGATGTTGTTGTTCATTTTGCGGCAGAGACCCATGTGGCCCGTTCATTATATTTAAACAGGGTTTTCTTTATCACAGATGTTTTGGGTACGCAGTCAATAGTTAACGCGATCCTGAAATATTCAGACAGGGTTGAACGGTTCATCCACATTTCCACGTCAGAAGTATATGGCACCGCTGCCTATAAGCCAATGGATGAAAACCATCCCCTGAACCCGACCACGCCGTATGCCGCGGCAAAGGCAGGCGCTGACAGGCTCGTATATTCCTACATAAAGTCTTATGACATTCCGGGAGTCATAATAAGGCCGTTTAATAATTACGGACCTAACCAGCATCTTGAAAAAGCAGTTCCCAGATTTATAACAAGTGCCATTTTGAAAGAGCCCCTTGCAGTTCATGGAGACGGGTCTGCTTCAAGGGACTGGGTCTATGTTGAAGATACTGCCCTTGCAGTTGACAAGGCCATTCATGCCCCGCTCGAAAAAGTGCAGGGAGAGGTTTTCAATGTTGGGACCGGAGTTGATATAAGCATTTATGATATAGCAAAAATAATATTGAAAGAATTCGGTCTTGACGACAGCTACCTGACATACATGGAGGAAAGATTCGGCCAGGTCCAGATACATCTTTCTTCAACGCAAAAATCCGCGGATATCCTCGGCTTTAAGGCGCAGACATCCTTTGAGGACGGGCTGA
>JACQXH010000222.1 GCA_016208845.1 Nitrospirota bacterium
AGGGCATTCTGAGGTTCCTGCAATATCCTCAGGAATTCATCCTTGCCCAGGGCCTCAAGCTCGACTCTTATGGGGAACCTCCCCTGTAATTCAGGAATAAGGTCGGAAGGTTTAACCGCGTGAAAAGCGCCGGCTGCTATAAAAAGAATGTGGTCAGTCTTGACCGTCCCATGTTTTGTGTTGACCGTCGACCCTTCAACAATTGGGAGGAGGTCCCTTTGAACCCCTTCCCTTGAAACATCCGGTCCGTACCCTGAACCTTTACTGACGATCTTATCTATTTCATCGATAAAGACTATTCCATTCTGCTCTGTCCGCTCAATCGCCTCTCTCACTACCTTGTCCATATCGATCAATTTATTTGCCTCTTCCTGCGCCAATATCCTCAGGGCCTCAGGAATTTTGACCTTCTTTCTCTTGGGTTTCTCCGGCATAAAGTTACCGATCATTTCCTTCAGATTGATCTCAAGCTCTTCCATGCCGATATTTGAAATAACCCCGAATGGCATTGATTTCTCCCTGACTTCCAGATCCACATATCGGTTGTCCAGCTTGCCTTCATGCAGCTGAGCGCGGAGCTTTTCGCGTGTCTCCCTGTACTGCTCCTTTTCTTCAGTCGTTATCATCGCCTCAGAAACAGGAATGCGGCGCCCGGTCTTTAATGGAGGCAGCAGAAGGTCTAAAATTCTCTCTTCAGCAAGTTCTTTCGCCTTTTCGCGAACTTTTTCCACATGCTCTGATCTGACCATATTTACAGCAAGGTTAGTTAGATCCCTCACCATTGACTCCACATCCCTGCCTACGTATCCCACTTCTGTAAATTTTGACGCCTCAACTTTTAAGAAAGGGGCCTGCGCCAGCTTCGCAAGCCTTCTTGCGATCTCTGTCTTGCCCACACCCGTGGGGCCGATCATTATTATATTTTTTGGAAGAACTTCATCTCTCAGCTCGCCTGTAAGCCGCTGTCTTCTCCAGCGGTTTCTCATCGCGATCGCAACCGACTTCTTGGCCTTGTTCTGACCTATGATATATTTATCAAGTTCTTCAACGATCTTCTTAGGTGTGTAGTCATTCATATTTATCTCCGTTTCAATTAACTTAGCAAATGTATTTGTGCGTATATAGTGGCAGGCACAAAGAAAGAAGAAGCTCTGTGCCTTTGTGCCTTTGTGCCATTATCGCTCAATAGTAATCTGATCCTGTTCAATATATTGTCTAATTTGCCATGTACAAAATAAATTGGAACATGCGAAAATAATAATTATACTATAAAAGTTCCTCAATTGATATTTGCTCATTGGTATAAATGCATATTTTAGAGGTGATCCTCATTGATTCTTCAACTATTTTTCTGGGTTCCAGTCCTGTATGGTCCATCAATGCCTTTGCCGCTGCCTGCGCAAACGGCCCTCCTGAACCTATGGCTGCAACGCCGTCCTCCGGCTCAAGGACATCGCCGTTGCCCGATATGATAAAAGAATGATCTCTATCGGCAACGATCAGAAGCGCCTCGAGCCGCCTCAATATCTTGTCCGTCCTCCAGTCTTTTGCAAGCTCTACAGCTGCCCTTGTTATATTGCCCCTGAATGTCTCCAGTTTTGCCTCAAATTTTTCAAATAAAGTAAATGCGTCTGCTGTTGCGCCTGAAAATCCTGCTATAACGTTATCGTTGTACATCCTGCGGATCTTTTTCGCATTATGCTTGATGACCGTATTGCCCAGGGTGACCTGGCCGTCACCCGCGATCGCCACCTTGCCGTTCTTTCTTACGCAGATTATTGTCGTTCCGTGAAACATCATTTCCTCCATTTGAAGTTAACTCCTGACTTTCGTAACTCTTCAGTTATGGGTGGATTGGATAATCCCCCTCTTTGGAAAAGAGGGGTTAGGGGAGATTTTTTGAATAATTTTAGAGTCATATGAAAATCCCCCCCCGCCCTCCTTTTCTAAAGGGGGGCTATTAGCACCCGCAACTGAATGTTTACCTAACTTTCAACTTTTAACCCTTAACTGCTTTCTTTCGCCATCGGGTGTGCCTTGTCATAGACTTCCATGAGATGTGCTATGTCAACGTGTGTATATTTCTGTGTAGTTGAAAGCGATGAATGCCCTAGAAGCTCCTGGATAGACCTCAAGTCAGCTCCGCCATGGAGCAAGTGAGTCGCAAATGTATGCCTAAGAACATGCGGGCTTATATGACCTTTGAGGGCAATCATCCTTCCGTACTTCAATACTATACGATTAACGCTTCTCTGTGTCAATCTTCCACCCCTCATGTTCAGAAACAATGCCTGTGATTTTTTCTTTATTAAAATCCTCTCGGGAAGATAATTTTTCATGGCTTCTATCGCCTTTGATCCCATGGGCACGATCCTCTCTTTTTTCCCCTTGCCTTTTACTCTCACAAGAGATCCCTTTATGTCAAAGTCATTTATATCAAGCATGGTCAATTCAGACACCCTAAGCCCGGACGAATAGAGAACTTCAAGAATGGCCTTATCCCGGGCCGCCTGAAATGTATCACCCTTGGGTGCTTCCATCAGGCTGAAAACCTCGTCGACAGTCAGGAACCTCGGCAGGCTCCTCGTATGTTTCGGGCTTGAAACGAGTTTCCCCGGATTCTTATTCACATATCCTTCTTTATATAAATATCTGAAAAACGCCCTTATGGTTGCGAGCTTACGTGCTATCGATGATCTTTTCAGTTTTTTATGGTGCAGATATGCGAAAAAGCTCCTTATGTCGATATTATCTATGTCCTGAGGTTTTTTATCTATAAAAGATAAAAATTCCCGCAGGTCCTGGGTATAAGCTTTAAGGGTATGCAACGATGCATCACGCTCTGCTTTGAGCGAACCCCTGAACTGTTCAATATGTTTGTTCATTATCGGCCTCGATTCATATTGTACCTAAGATAAGCGACGCACCACAGAGAACACAGAGGTTAATAAATTTGGGAAAAAACAGAAAAGCAATGAGAGTAAACCTTTCATCTTTTATTATAATGTCTCCCTCTGTGTACTCTGTGGTTAATTGCATTGTTTGGGTTAACTGCTGTATATAGAATTATGGAGCAAATATCATATACTCCGCAACTGCAACTGCAAGGATCAACATGACAGCCTTGAGGATCATCATGTATATCGCCGCCATATCCGCCTTGAAATATTCGCGGGTAAGCACAAGGCAGAGATGAACCGGGGACACAAGGACACCTATAAATCCGGACGCAAATGCAAATGATATGGCGCTAATATTGTTTGCGCCTTCAAACCCTAAAACGATCGGGAAGGTGCTGCCGACAAAACCGAACGTCAGACCGGTAAGGAACCCTGAAATAAAAGGTATGACAAATAGAACAGGAAGAAGCGGAACACCTGTTTGAGAGAAAAAAACACTTATGCCTGCCACAGCGCCTGAGGCCCCCAGGACCGCCTTGAACGCCATTATGCCAAGGATGATCAGGAGGATGTCCCACGAAAACCCCTCCTTGCATGCCTGAACTATATCTCTTAACGAATATCGCAACACGATAAATAAACCGAGCGTCGCCGCACCTATGCTTACAGATAAATCGAGATGCAGAATGATCACCATAAAGAGAATAATAACCAATGGCAGAAAACTCAGGGACCCGCGTCCTGATATTCTTTTAAAGCCCTCCTTATGAATTCCCACCCCTCTTAATCCCCACACAATGCCTCCCGCTAAAAGACACAGCGCATATGGAAGATTAAAAATGATCAGATCACGCAAGGCGTATTGTGTCATCGCTGATGCAAGCACAAGCCCCGGATAAAGCGGAAGAATGAATTCCCATGGATGTCTGAACCAGTAATTTATAAAAGCCTTTTTTTCTGATGAAATATCTATCCCTTTGGACGCCTCTTCGACCATCGGGGCTGAGAAAAGTGCGCCGCCCATCGAAGGAAGAAGACCTATCAGGCCAGGCATTGAGGCCATCAGCACGCGCCTGTCGTGGACCATTCCCTTGAACGAAGTCATCATTTCCTGCATTATCCCGTTCTTCCTCATTATATTTTCAAATATCCTTATCAAGGTGAGGGATAAGATCAGGTTCAAAATAACTTTATCCGCGTATGTCTTCAGCAGGATGCCGGGCAGGCTGAAAGGGTCAAAGGCATAAAGCAGTGCCAGCATCAAAGATGAGATGAACATCACGATGCCAAGGTTCCATCGCCTCTTCAGCAGCAGGACCATGATGAAAAACACTGATATTATTTTAATAATGTCTGACATCCGCTAAATAGCAATGCATTAAGTTTGCAGGAAGAACTGACTCTTCTTGCTGAGAGCATTTACCTTGACAAATACACGCATAAAGTGTAAAAATGAATTAATAGAAATTGTAAATTTCTCATAACCATTATAACTTTTTTTTAGCTGGTTTAGGCGGGGGCGTAATGCTGTACGATAAGGGAAAAACAGCAAAATTAAAATTTGGGGAGTTCCTG
>JACQXH010000223.1 GCA_016208845.1 Nitrospirota bacterium
CCTCAATTCCAAATCTTGCTTTTTTCCTCTTCCTTGTGTTTTCCTTCATCTGTGGCTCCTTTCTTTTTCATAATGGTTACCGTGGATTATGCCACGGGGGAGCCACTCTTTTAAATTTCAACTAAAAATAGTATATTCTGGGTTTTGCAGAAGGAAGGCATTACGGTGTGATAGGGCAGGAGATAGAGAAGGTGCTTCCCGAGATAGTAAAGGACAGTCCGGCAGGCGAGAAGAGTGTTTCATATACCGAGATGATACCTGTGCTCATAGAGGCTGTGAAGGAACAGCAGAGGATCATGGAGGGCCAGCGCAAGGAGATAGATATTCTGAAAGAGCAAATCAGGCAAATAACAACAGGTAATTTAGTTGCGGCGGCATCTCAACAATAATCCTAAAAAAACATTTAACCACAGATTAACACAGACCTGCCTGCCGGCAGGCACAGATAAACACAGATATTAAAATAAGAACTTATCCACGAAGGGCATGAAGATACACGAAGAACAGATTATACATAGTACAGTAAAGTTAAATATAGCCTTCTATCAGAAAGTCTTTCCCGATCTTTTTAAACTCAGGATCATTTATTTGGACGGCGCTTGCAAGCGAAGCAGGTGATTTTCCGCCGATTGCACCGATCGCGTCTGCTCCGCCGATTATTTTCGGCGCGATGAAGAACAGGACCTTGTCAACAATTCCGCCTGAAAGGGCTGAGGCATTTATCGAGGAGCCGCCTTCTATCATTACGCTTGTAATGTCCGATCTGACGAGTTCTCTCATTAGCGCTTTCAGATCGATCCTGCCATGGATGGTCTTTACGAACAAGACCCTGACACCTCTGGACCTCAGCAATTCACATTTCTTACGGTCTGCCGAACCGGATGCAGCAATGATCGTTTTTTGATCATCGTGCTTTAAGACCTTTGCATTCATGGATATCTCAAGGCCGGAATCGACTATTATCCTGTAGGGGTTTCTGCCGCCTTTGATCCTGCAATCAAGAGAGGGGTTGTCCTTTTTTATTGTGCCGATGCCTACAAGCAGCGCATCAACCTCATTTCTCAGCCTGTGGACATACCGCCTTGCGTGATATCCTGTTATCCATTTTGATTCGCCCTTTGAAGTTGCGATCTTTCCATCGAGGCTTTGCGCAGTCTTGAGAAATACAAAGGGCTCTTTTTGGGTGATGTATTTTATGAAGACCTCATTTAGTTTTTTTGATTCCTTTTCCATGATGCCGGTCTCTGTTTCAATCCCTGCCTTCCTGAGGTCTCTCAATCCTCTGCCGCAGACTTTGGGATTGGGATCGAGCATTCCCGTGACTACTTTTTTAATGCCCGCCTTGATGATCGCTTTTGTACATGGAGGGGTCTTTTTGTCTGTGTGACAGCATGGTTCAAGGTTTATGTAAAGGGTGGCGCCTTTTGCTCTTGCCCCAGCCTTTTTCAATGCGAGGATTTCTGCATGCGGGCTCCCGGCCTTTCTGTGGTAATCTGCGGCGATTATTCTGTTACCCTTAACTACGACAGCGCCTACCACAGGATTTGGGCTGGTCCGTCCTTTCCCCTTTGCGGCGAGGGCCAGAGCTTTTTTCATAAAGATCGTCTCTTGCATGGGTATATTACTTTATTTTATTTTCTGATTTTTATCAAATGATAATATCAGGTTGTTTAGTCTATTAGACTGTAGTCTGTTAGGTAACAGGTTATTTAGATTATTAGTCTGTAGTCCGTAAGCTAAACGACTAAACACCTACAGACTATCTGCCTAAATGAACAAACATCTACAGACTATCCATTTGAGTAGTTGCAAAGTATTTAGGCACAGATAATTGAAATTAATATATATCAGAGGCTGGCGAGAAATTCTGAGGACATGAGCCTCTTGTCCAGCAGATGGTTAAGATTGGCGTAGATACCCTGCCTATAGTGAGTCTGATGTCTATATTTGTAGGTATGGTTCTTGGGTATCTGGCATACCTTCAGTTTAAGATAGTAGGACTAGAAATGTATACCGGCAGCCTTGTAGCAGCAACCCTGACCATGGAACTGGGACCGGTTCTGACCGCTATTATTAAGGCCGCATTTGCCGCATCCGGAGAGGCGGGGGGCATAACCCAGTAACGCAAGCAGGTGGATCTGGGCGATCAAATAAAGAACGTCCTTGTGTTTTTCTTCGAGAGATTCTATTAGCGTCATAATGTTAAAAAAAAATAAAAAGATCTTTTTGTTCGGAGCGCCTTCGGGTGTTAATGATATGAGTATCTCGATGAGTTTTGAGATATTGATGAAATCCTGAAAATTCTCTCTCAGGCCATGAAATGATTTAATGATATCAGACTGGATGATTTTGGGCATGGCATGTTCTTTGCCCAGAAAGGTTATCTTTGAATGTGTAAGGGGTTCGAGGCTGCTTCCAAAGCGGCTCTTTGTCTTACGGGGGCTTTTGGCAAAGGCCTTTATTATCCCCTTATACGGAGTAAGGTAGGTTATTATCGAATCCGCATCAGCATATTTTTGTGTTTTAAGGACGATCCCTTTTGTAGTTGTCAGCACATTCGTTTAAATACAAATACACCGTAATGAGTCATGCGTAATGTGTAACGGGTAAAAAACCAAACCCATCACTCATCACGGTTCACGCATTACGTTTTCCAAAGAGTTACATTACATTTTCAAAATCTTCAGGTTTCAGGTTTCGAAGCCATTCCTCGAGCTCGTCATTCTTTTTGAACTCTATTACGCTGTCTTCCACAAAGATCGATGTGTTCATCCGTATCGCAACAGCAATGGCATCGCTGGGCCTTGAGTCCACGGGAATTTCCACCCCGCCTTTTTCGACGTAAATAACAGCGTAGTACGTATTATCGATTATCTCGGTGACAACTATCTTTGTCACTTTTGCTTTCATGCCGTCGAGCAGATTTTTGATCAGGTCATGTGTGAGGGGACGGGGCGTAGTGATTTTACCCAGAGCAAGGGCGATGGAATCCGCCTCAGGCCTTCCTATCCAGACCGGCAGGGTATCGTCTCCATTGATCTCCTTAAGGAGCAGGATATACATATTGCTCCTGGGATCAAAAAGCAAACCTTCTATTTTCATCTGCCTGAGCATTATTGTTTATATTATAGCTGTTTATATTATTTCTCTCAACATCCGGCCTAATTATTTATAGTACCTCGTATATCGTGGTTCGTATTTCGTAAAAGGATGACTGTCAATGGGTTACTATGTGCGAGGTACGATGTACGAAATACGTTGTACTTCTTTATTTCCTACTGAAGCTTTGATAAGGCGTCTTCGATCCTGTCGAGCCCTTTTTCAATATTGGTCATTGACGTTGCGTAAGAAAGCCTTATGTATCGGTCATCCCCGAATGCTGATCCGGGTACTACGGCAACCTTTGCTTCTTCGAGGAGATAGGATGTCAGGTCCATGGAAGAATTTATCCGGCTGCCTTTGAAATTTTTATCAAAATAATATGACACATCAGGGAAGGCATAAAATGCACCGACAGGCCTGATGCATGAAACGCCTTTCATTTTATTCAGCCGTTCAAACATATATAAGCGGCGTTTGTCAAACTCAATATTCATTGTATGAATGAAATCCTGAGGGCCCCTGTAAGCCTCTACAGCGGCTTTCTGTGAGATAGACGCCGGATTGGATGTGGACTGGCTCTGGATATTGGTCATGGCTTCGATAATATCCTTTGGCCCAGCTGCAAACCCTATCCGCCATCCTGTCATGGCAAAGGATTTTGAAAGGCCATTTATGACAATGGTCCTCTTCTTTATCTCATCACCGAACGATGCGATGCTGATATGCTCAAATCCGTCATAAACGAGCTTTTCGTATATTTCATCAGAGACGATATAAAAATCATGCTTTACTGCCAGCTCTGCTATCGCCTCAAGGCTCTTTTTGTCATAAGCGAGTCCTGTGGGATTAGAGGGGCTGTTAAGGATCAGGGCCTTTGTCTTTTTTGACAGGTGGGCCTTTAAAAGCTCCGGCGTAATCTTAAAGGAGTTTTTTTCATCGGTCTTTATTATGACCGGCACAGCACTGTTTAACATTATCTGATCAGGGTAAGATACCCAGTAAGGTGAAGGCAGCAGTATTTCATCCCCCACATCGTACAATGCCTCGGCAACATTGTAGAGACTGTGCTTCGCGCCGCACGATACAATGATCTCATTTTTTTCATAATCAAGGCCGTTTTCTTTTTTCAACTTATCAATGATCGCGGACTTCAGGTCCTCGATGCCGGCCACCGGCGTATATTTTGTAAAACCGTCCCTGATGGCCTTTATTGCCGCTTCTTTAATATTCTGGGGTGTATCAAAATCCGGCTCTCCGACGCCGAAACTTATGATATCAACACCACCGGCCTTTAGCGATTTTGCCTTTGCATCAATTGCAAGGGTAGGGGAAGGACCTATTGCATTTGTCTTTTTAGAGAATCTCATTTTTCACTCCTTATTTAGTATTAATTCGAATAATGCGCTTAGGAAACCACAGAGATCACAGAGGGAAAATTTAAAATAAAAAAATAAATATCGCAAAGCTATCTGTGTTCTCATAAGCTAAGTCGCTTATATAATTTGACAAAAGAGTGCACGGAGAAACGCAATAAAAAAATGAATTTTTCTTCTTTTACTATTAATGTCTTCCTCTGTGTCCTCTGTGGTTAATTATATTGTCTATGTTAATTCGTTTTTATTTTCTCCCGGAATTTGCCTGCGCTCATATTTGCCATCATCTCCTCGGGTGTTACAACAGCGGTTCCCACCTCACCGACTACTATGCCGGCTGCATGATTTGCAAATATGGCCGCATCCTTAAGTTTTGCTCCGGCAGAACGGCATAAAGTGAAAGAGGCGATCACAGTATCTCCCGCTCCTGTTACGTCATAGACTTCTTTTGCAAAAGTCGGTATGTGAGTTATTCTGCCATTTCTTTCAAAAAGGCTCATGCCCTCATCCCCCCGGGTTATAAGGACTGCTTCACACTGTAATTTATTCAGTAATATCTCACCGGCCCTGATGAGTGTTTTCCTGTCGACAATATTGACCCCGGAGCCAAAGGATGCCTCATCCAGGTTTGGTGTAAGGAGGCTGACTCCTTTATAGTATTCAAAGTGGCCTATCTTGGGGTCCACCGCAATAAAGACCTTTGAAGAAGTGATCCCGAGTATTTTTTTAATAAGACTTCTGGTTATCATGCCCTTGCAGTAATCGGATATAATGATGGCTTTAATTTGAGGCAGACAGCTTTTAACATACTCCAGGATCAATGACTGGGTTGATCTGCTGATATCTGATTTTATTTCCCTGTCAAAGCGGACCACCTGTTGATTATGAGCGACGATCCTTGTTTTAACAATGGTGGGTCTGTTTTGTTCAACAATAATGCCGTCAGTATTAACGCCTTTTTCCCTGAGATTATGTATCAGGATGTTTCCCATATCATCTCTGCCGACGGTTCCGGCCATGAAAACCCTGCCGCCCAGGGACAAAATGTTATTGGCAACATTTGCCGCTCCGCCCAGAAGCAGATTTTCACTTGATACCTCTACCACAGGCACGGGCGCTTCAGGAGATATCCTCTTTACCTTGCCCCAAATATATTGGTCGACCATGAGGTCGCCTATGACGAGTATTCCTGTTTTTGAGATTTTGCTGAAGAGATCTTTCATGTCAATAAATGTAGCATGGATACTTTATTTTTAGCAACATTATGAGAATATTATTGGTTCATTCGCAAGGAAGCTGAACATGCACGAAAAACGACGTTTTAACTATTGCAGTGTCGCTTAAATAAATTAATACTACAAGGATCTGCGAGACGTCAATATTGTCATTCCCGAGGTATTAATCGGGAATCCATTGTCTTTCAGAAAAAAACAAAAGCTGGATTCCCGCCTAAGGACCGCGGGAATGACGGCTCAAAAAAAAGTAAAGATCTGTTAGAGACACTACACTAAATATTTGTCAATTACCCGATGTTTATGACATAATTTATACATGATAAAAATGATCAAGATTTCTTCGTTTATTTTATTGTTGTTTTATATGGGCGCTTGTTCGCATTCTGTAAAAAAGACCGGGGGACCGCAGCCTACAAAGGATTCTTATTCTAATTACATTATGGCGGTTGAGGCGGAAAGATCACAGGACATGGACGGGGCAATTAAATACCTTATGCAGGCCCTTCAGGAAGACGCAGGCTCTTCATATCTCAGGACTGAGATAAGCCGCCTGCTTTATAAGAGCAATAAAAATGAAGAAGCGATAAAAATGGCTAAGGAGGCCATTGCTATTGAACCTGATTATGTCCCGGCGCTATCGGTGCTTGGAGATGTTTATATTAATCAGGGTGATTTTAAGAAGGCGATCACTGTTTACGAGCGGATAATTAAGGCGGATAAAATGAAAATAGAAGCTTATACACAGCTTGCCCGTCTGTATGCCATTGAGAAAGATTATGTGAGATCGGTCAGCACCCTGAAGAATGCTCTTGCAGTGGACCCGGTCAATGTTACGGCAAAGTATTATCTGGGCAATGTCTATATTGAGACCGGAAATTACAAGGACGGCATAGCGCTGCTTAAAGATGTCGAGTCAGCGGATTATTTTTCAGACTCTCTGTATTTGTTGCTTGGTGTTGCGTATGAAGGATTGGGGAATGCCGATGAGGCCATGAAAAATTATGAGAGGGCGATCAGCATGAACCCTGTCTCGGCGATGACGGCGTAGCCCATCAATCTTCCGAGGTGGCGCTGGAGGGCGGCCCAAAATCCACCTGTCAGCACCATGAGCAGACCCGCGAAGCGCAAAGCGCTGAGTAATTCTGGAAGGGTATATGTGGCTATGGAAAAATATCCTGAGGCAATAGCGTATTTTGAGAACCTGATGAAAAATCTTCCGGAGAGCCCGGATGTTTATCTTTATATGGGGATATTATACTTTCAGACTAATGATTATGCGAAGTCTGAGGAAATGTTCAAGAAGGGGCTTGCCTTATCTGACAAAAATGTTGAACTGAACTTCAGGCTTGCTATGGTATATGAAAAGATCAGGAAGTACGAGGAAATGTTTGAACAGCTGAAGATAACAATAGGGCTGGACCCGGACAACGTGGATGCGCTCAATTATCTGGGATATACATATGCTGATCAGGGTATAAATCTTGATGAAGCTCTTGAACTTATAAAGAAAGCCGTGTCCCTGGGACCTGACAACGGATATGTCCGTGACAGTCTTGGATGGGTCTTTTATAAAAAAGGCCTTTTCGATGATGCGGTCCGGGAGATCAAAAAGGCCCTGGATCTCACCAAGGACGATCCTGTAATTTATGACCATCTTGGAGATGTTTATCTGAAGATGGGAGATAAAATAAACG
>JACQXH010000054.1:0-14424 GCA_016208845.1 Nitrospirota bacterium
ATCAACAAGGTCCAAAGGTGTCTCGATCTCATCATCGATGCGCTTGGTGGCATCTATTTTCTGTGCAGCAGGAAGAGATATCTCTTCCTGCGAGTTAGCTACCGTCTGCACTATCTTCCGTATCGTAGATATAGATATCTTGCCGGTCTTATGGTCGATCTTAATGCCGATATTCGCGGTTATTCCATATTTTTTCCTCGCTGCAGACAATAATGCAGATTCCAGTGTTCCCAAAAGGGCCTCTTTGGGTATTCCTCTCTCTCTGCTCATCTGTTCGATAATATTAATCAGATCTCGGTTCATAATTAAAACGTCACCTCCAGTCTTGCCCGGGAAATATTTTCATATAATATGACAATTTTTTTGTCCCTGGACAACAGCAATACAAATTCATTATCACCGGCCTCAATGATGTCTCCGATAAAAAATGTCTGATTCTCTACCGGGCGCAAAGTCACAATCCGGGCCTTCTTCCCGCAGAACCTTTTGAACTCCTCCGGTGACCTTAACGGCCTGTCAAGCCCGGGAGATGAAACCTCCAGCGTATACGAAGTAGGGATAGGGTCTTCAACATCAAGCTGTGCTTCCACTTCCCTGCTGACCTGCACGCAATCATCAAGAGTAACCCCTCCATCCTTGTCGATATATATTCTTAAAAAAGCCTTTCTTCCGGCCTTAAGCAATGCAACGCCTTCAAGGTTCATTCCCATACTTTTTAATACGGGCCCGATGATTTCGGTCACCCTTTTCTCCAATTCTTTTTGCTCCATCAAGAGTCGCTTTAACCCCTTGTTTTTTATTATTTTATTTCTATTATAAAACAAAAGAGTGGGCAAACCCACTCTTTTCAATAGTTTTTCCACTTAAGCAGGAAAAACAATAAAAAAATAACATATTCTTATTAGTAAATGCAAGAGGTGAGTGAAATCACCTCCAATAATTCATTGTCTATTTCTTATCCTGTGGTTCTCCTGGCGCAGGCGCGGGCTCTGTCGGAGCAGATGCCGGCTGTTTGACAGGAGCCGGAGATTCAGCTTTCTGACAGCTTATCAATGCGCCTCCAATTAAGCCTGACAGAATAAACATTGCAATGATCTTTCTCATTATGTGCTACCTCCTTTCTATTGGTAAAACATTTCCCTCTTTCGAATTTAAGCAGAAGCCGTAAATTTATGCCCAACTACGTTAATGTGTCATTCCAGATTGCCTGGAATCTTTCTTAAATATAAATAATTAATTCTTTTTAAAAAAGAAAAAGAACTATTCCGGATCCCGAAGCATCGGGAGAATGGCAGCACTTGCACATTCTAATACCGGATAATATTTTGCTTTATTCTTTTCAACTTTTTCATGAATGGACCAAAAAGGACTTCACTAATTATGTCATTTTAACATATAAAGTCAAGATGTTTTTAATTGCTGATTCATTCAATGGGCAAGTGAAACCACGGGAAAACCTCTAAATAACTAATTGATTTTCATAGTAAAAATGTCGCCGATTTAATATTTTGCAATATTTGGCGATATATATACATATATAGTTAAACAATGGATACTAAATATTGCATTTGCTGCGGCGAAGAAGTACAGTTTAACCGTATAAAGAAAGACGAACGTGTTGAGTTCACGTGTCTTTTCTGCGGATTTCTTCTTGCTGCCGAAGAATCGACCCTGTCGCCTTATGGTGAAAGCGCTCCGCCTGTCACACACACAGGAGATAAGCTCAGATATGTGATTGTTGCAGATGATTCTAAATTCACAAGAAAGATAATCCAGGACCTCATGACCGAAAAGAAACTGGCTGAAGAGGTAATGGCATTTGAAAACGGCCTCGAATTAACATCTGCCTTTGCAAAGCTCATTGCAGAAAATAAACCGGTTGATGTTGCCATTATAGATATTAATATGCCTGTGATGGACGGGATCACTGCAGCGAGGATAATAAGAGGCATTGAGTCTCAAAAAGGACTTCCCCGTATGCCAATCGCTTTTTTTTCAGCGGTAAAGGCTGACGATGACCTCAGAAGCCAGATGGAAAGTCTTGCGCCTGCCAATTATGTGAACAAAGGCTCAGATCCTGATCCTGACAAACTCGCTGAAAGAGTGGAACATCTGCTTTCCTATTTCATGCAGGCAAAGCATTAATTCACTGTTCAGCCCTCCATGCTTCATCTCAGGATTAATTTTTCTTAAATATCTATAATAAATTATTTATTGATTTAATCTGCATGATTTTTATATATTATATCGTTTCAATATAAAACAACCCTGATACAAATTGAAATGCATGGGGCCGATTTATCCTCGGACTTAAAACTGATATTATATTGCCGGACTTCTTAATTCATTTATAGAGGGATAAAGTCACAGAGTTTTTTTTCGTTCTTTGTGCCCCTGCTGTCAGGCAGGTTTGCCCCTTGCCTTACAATTTTATTTATTTAAAAATCCTGGATCAAGAAAGGTATTATCATGAAACTAAAGACTTTACTCGCCGTAATATTCATCTCAATAATTTCTCTGATTGCAGTTAATGTATTTGCATCTGCAGAAACCGCAGAACCGCTTGCGCCGGTTGCCGCCTCCCAGGTCGCCTGGTGGGTGTGGCCTTTAGCACTTTTTATTGTCACATTCATACTAGGCATCCTGGCTGTTCTTGGCGGAGTCGGCGGGGGGGTACTTTTTGTCCCGATAGTAGGAGGTTTCTTCCCGTTCAATCTGGATTTTGTCAGAGGAGCCGGTCTCCTTGTAGCTTTAGCGGGAGCGCTTGCTGCCGGGCCGGGTCTGCTTAGAAGAAACCTCGCCAGTCTGCGTCTTGCCCTGCCCGTCGCAGTTATTGCATCAGCGGCAGCCATAGGAGGGGCTATGATCGGGCTTGCGCTTCCTCAAAATACTGTGCAAACACTCCTCGGAGCTACAATACTTATGATTGTAGTCATAATGGCCACAGCTAAAAAATCAGACTTCCCTCAGGTCCCAAAGCCCGATGCCTTATCTCAGAGCCTTGGAATAATGGGGATCTACAGGGAGGAATCACTTGGTAAAGACGTTGAATGGAACGTACATCGGACACCCCAGGGATTACTTCTTTTCATAGTTATCGGCATAATGGCCGGCATGTTCGGGCTTGGCGCCGGATGGGCCAATGTCCCTGTCTTAAATCTTCTCATGGGCGCGCCGCTGAAGATATCCATTGCTACAAGCAAGTTCCTGCTCTCGATAACTGACACCTCTGCGGCATGGGTCTATCTCAATCAGGGCGCCGTACTGCCTATAATCGTAGTTCCCTCAGTTGTTGGAATAATGCTTGGCTCTATGGTCGGCGTCAAGATTCTCGCGAAGGCAAAACCAAAGGCCATTAAATGGATGGTTATCGGTTTGCTGCTTTTCGCTGGTCTCAGGGCGCTCCTTAAAGGCCTGGGAATATGGAAATAAAACCAATGCAAAAATTAAAAATGAAAAATCAAAATTATGGAAGAAGTTTAAATTTTAACAAATAAAATCCTTAATTTTACATTTTACATCCTGATTTTTGATTTTACGAATAAAAGGAGATAATAACATGAGCACTGAAAAAACAAAGGCATCAGAAGAGCAGATGGCTTATGCAAAAATTTTAAATATCGGGATGTGGCTTGGACTGCTGATCCTCGTCATCACTTATGCAGTTTATTTGTCCGGCATATTGCCGAGCTTTGTCCCCATTGAAGAACTGCCGAAATACTGGGGCCTGACGGCAAAGGAATATATACACGAACTCCATGCACCCACCGGCTGGGGCTGGGCCGCGTTAATAGGCAAAGGCGATTATCTCAATTTTGTAGGCATTGCCGCGCTTGCCGGACTCACTATTTTATGTTATCTCGCAATACTGCCTATACTTATCAGGAAGAAAGAAACACCATTTGTTGTGATAGCTATTGCTGAGATAGCTGTCTTAGTGCTTGCCGCAAGCGGCATTCTGAAGACAGGGGGTCATTGATATGACAAATGCAGTGTGCCCGACACCGGGATTCGAGAAACTGCTTGTTGCGACTGACGGTTCTGAATTCAGTAAGGCGGCAGTCAATGAAGCAATGAACATCGCAAAGGCATGTTCAAGCAGGTTGTTTGTTTTGTCTGTAATTGAAGTAAATCCTGAATACGAATCTCTCGCGCCTGAACTCATTGAACGGGTTGAAAAGCAGATCAGAAAACACCTTGAATCAGTACAATCAAAGGCATCTAAAGAAGGCATTGCATGCGAAACGATTGTTCATCAGGGAGAAGAACCATACTGGTATATCATCGATGAAGCCAAAAAGAAAAAAGTGAAAACAATTATCATGGGAAGCCATGGCCGCACCGGATTAAAGCGGCTGATGATGGGCAGCACCGCTTCAAGGGGCATCGGACGCGCTCCCTGCCGGGTGCTTGTAGTGCCGATAAATATATAGTTCCTTATAAACATCTTCAAAATAAACGGAGGACAAAAAAATGGCCCTTCAATGTCCGACAACAAAGCTTGAAAAGATACTATTGCCTACTGACGGGTCTGAATTCTGCGAAGGAGCTGTCAGGGAGGCAATAAATCTTGCAAAGACATGTTCCAGCACCATAGTTGCCATGTCTGTTATCGAGACCAATCCCGAATACGAGACCATAGCCCCTCAGCTTGTCGAGAAAGCGGAAAAAGAAGCAAGGGCAAATCTTGAGAGATTAAAAGACAGGATCTCAAAAGAGGAAGTAAATTGTGAAATAATTGCGCGCCAGGGAGAAGACCCTTACACATATATTGTCGAAGAGGCTGAAAAGAACCACGTCAATATGATCATCATGGGAAGACGCGGAAGGACCGGCCTGAAAAGGCTCATGATGGGAAGCGTCACTGCAAAGGTCATAGGTCATGCCTCGTCTAATGTGCTCGTAGTCCCCAAAGCTGCAAAGATCGATCTCAGAAAAATTCTCGTTGCCACAGACGGATCAAAATACAGCGATGCCGCAGTCAATGAAGCTGTTGTAATGGCAAAACAAAGCGGCGCAATCCTTGTCATTATATCTGTTGTTCCTTCGGATGCAGAATCACCGTTTGACATAGTCCATTCTGAGATGCAGAAGGGAGCGATCTCTGATATAGAATCCCAGGAAGCTGAAAAAAATGTCAAACGCGCGAAACAGCACGCCGAAGAAAACGGCCTTGCGGTAAAAGGTTTTATTCTTTCAGGCCGGCCGTATAATGCCATAATAGAAACCGCAAAAGAAGAAAGGGCAAATCTTATAGTAGTAGGAAGCCATGGAAGGACCGGTATATCCAGGCTTCTTATGGGAAGCGTAGCAGAACGCGTGATCGGCCTTGCAGAATGTCCTGTGCTGGTTGTAAAGGCTTAGTATTTTTCATAAAAGACATCTGACCTCATCTGCCGGGAATTGATATAGTTCCAGCATTTTCAATTACATCTCCCCTTCCCCTTTATTTAATTTCAATTCTGTTATATAATAAATCGTTTTTTTGCTTGAAATGGATACGGAAATTGTTCTTTTCAGTAATATTAATGCTTGTCCTTTCCTCTGCGGTAACTTCTCAGCTGCCAACTCGGAAAGTGATGTTCTGCGGTTATACCCTTTTGGCGCAGGCACGGCAATAAAATGACTTTTACCCCTATTGAAATAATTTCATCCGCCGTTCTGCTTCTTTTTCTGACCATTCTTATTGCGCCTCTGTTGAGGGGCAGACAGCGTTTATTAATTAACGCATCCTTTACTATGGCTTCAGCCGCTTCATTGCTCGGGCTTATTGGAGGCGTATGGGTTGTAGCCGGCGGCCTTACCAGCAGGATAATTCTGCCGGTGGGTCTACCGGACCTTCCGTTTCACCTCAGGGTCGATCCTCTTGCCGGTTTCTTTATTACAGTTATCTCACTTCTTTCTTTTTTTGTATCGCTGTATTCCATAGGATATGTTAAGGGGTATATCGGACGCAGGCCTGTTACGAGCCTCGCTGTTTTTTATTGTCTTTTTCTTTCAGGGATGCTTATGGTCGTTCTCGCGGATGATGCGCTGTTTTTCCTTATCTCGTGGGAGGTCATGGCCGCGGCCTCGTACTTCCTTGTGATGTTTGAAGACGAGCGCATAGAAAACAGGAGGGCTGCATTACTTTATTTAGTCGTAGCGCATGTGGGCGCGATCGCTATACTTCTGTCCTTTGGTATCATGGCAGGCCTTACGACGGGTTTTGAAAGTTTCAGCGGCTACACCTTTGATGCCATGAGGCAGGCGGAGGTCCCTCTAAAATGGTCGACCGCGGCTTTTCTGCTGGCTTTATTCGGATTCGCAGCAAAGGCAGGCGTAGTTCCGCTTCATGTCTGGCTGCCTGAGGCGCATCCTGTTGCGCCGTCCAATGTTTCCGCCCTTATGAGCGGCGTGATGCTCAAGACCGCTATCTACGGCATAGTGCGTGTATCGTTTGATCTCCTTGGTACATTTCCATGGTGGTGTGGAGCTATAGTATTGATACTCGGCCTGATATCAGCTGTTATGGGAGTGCTTTATGCCCTGATGCAGCACGACCTGAAGAGGCTCCTTGCGTATCATTCAGTAGAAAATATCGGTATTATTCTCATCGGCATAGGGTTGTCCATGGTATTTGTTTCATTCAATATGCCCTTGCTCGCAGCACTCGGCCTCATTGCCGGGCTTTATCATACAATGAATCACGCTGTGTTTAAAGGACTTCTTTTCATGGGCGCAGGTGCTGTGCTTCACGCTACAAATGAACGCAATATGGAAGAGATGGGAGGACTGATACACAGAATGCCCTGGACTGCGGCTCTTTTCCTGATCGGATGCGTCTCCATCTCCGCCCTTCCTCCTTTTAACGGTTTTGTATCAGAGTGGCTTACGTTTCAGGCTTTCCTGCTTTCGCCGGCACTACCGAGCCCATTGCTTAAATTACTGATACCGATGGGGGCAGCTCTCCTGGCTTTGACAGGCGCACTTGCAGCCGCATGTTTTGTAAAGGCATTCGGTGTTACTTTTCTGGGACAATGGAGAGGGCATAATATGCCCCGTGTCCATGAGGCAGACTGGTTCATGCGTTTCGGTATGATATTGGGTGCCCTTTCCTGTCTTTTACTTGGGATCCTGCCGGCGCTTTTCATTGACTGGATGGATATAATTCCGCAGCAGCTGATCGGTACAAAGACAGGCGCCTCTTCCGGAGCTTATGGCTGGCTGTGGCTTACTCCTGTTGCGCGGGAGAGAGCGTCATATTCAGGCATGATAGTTTTTGGCGGGATACTGCTTGTAGTGGTTGCCGCTTATATTATTTTGCACGTCAAACCCGGCACAATACGCAGGGTGCCTGTATGGGACTGCGGTTTTGGAAAACTGAACCCGAGGATGCAGTATAACGCTACATCATTCTCAATGCCGATACGCAGAATATTCGGATTTCTTTTCAATATAAGGGAGCGGGTGCAGCTTACTCCACGGGCCATCCACAAGGCCTTTCCAAAAAGGCTATACTATTATCTTCGGGTGAGAGACCGTTTCTGGAGCTGGCTCTACAAACCGATAGTTGAATTCAGCCTCTTTTTGTCACGCTATGCGGGAAGGCTCCAGCAGGGGCGGATCCAGGCCTATCTCATCTATTCTTTTATAACAATAATAGTGCTATTGGTCTTTTCGAGATGAATATTTATAAATTCACAATTGAATGTCTTCAGGTAACGATCGTTCTTGAGACCGCACCCGCCTTCACACTTTCGCTGGAATTGCCCATAGCATCTACTGCCGATGTAATAGTCCTTGTTGCGCTCTTCGCCATAGCGCGCTTCTTTACTGCATTGGCGGGGATGGACATTGGAACTGCCTTTGGCGGCATGGGGTCCAGCCGCGAGATGACAATAGCCTCATTGGCCGAACCTGCCATGCTAATGGCTATCTTTACCGTTTCACTGGCCAGCAAGTCAACTTCTTTATCGCAGATGGTGCATGTTATATACAGCGGGCATAGCATATTGAGGCCCTCACTCGCGTTTGCCCTTTTTGCTTTTATATTGATCGCGCTTGCTGAAACAGGCAGGATACCGGTAGATAATCCGGCAACACACCTTGAACTTACGATGATACACGAAGCTATGATACTCGAATATTCGGGGAGGCATCTTGCTCTTATCGAATGGGCAAACATGATGAAGCTGTTTCTTTTTGTCATGCTTGGGGCAGCCGCCTTTGCCCCCTGGGGTATTGCAGAAACAGGCGACCCTGGAGCGATATCCATGGCATTTTTATTTATGATGATGAAACTTTCGATCGTTGGGGCCGTGCTTGTATTAATAGAGACAGGGCTTGCAAAGATGAGGATATTCCGTCTGACCGAGTTCCTGGGGTCAGCATTTTTATTGGCGACACTCGGGATGCTGTCGTTTTTTATTTTGGAGTGAGAGGAAAGATAAATTTTACCACAGAGCACACAGAGATCACAGAGAAAAAACATAAAAGTTGAAAAATTAAAAAATGAGATAGACCTGCATAATTTTATGTTAATTTCTCAGTTTTTTATTTATATTTTCTCTGTGCCCTCTGTGGTAAAAAATATTTTAATGATATGGATATAAACATTGCCGCACAGTTGAACAGTTTTCTTGCGGCCTTCGTGCTGCTGACTGCCTTCGGCATGCTGGTGCAGAGAAGGATGTACGGTCTTGTACACCTTTTTGCATGGCAGGGGCTCTTTCTGTCCGTCAATACGGCAGTGGTCGGTTTTGTTGCGGGCAAACATCACCTTTATATTTCATCTCTTCTGACACTGACATTGAAGGTCATCCTGCTGCCTTATATCCTGCATGTGCTTATCCGGCGGCTTAAGGTCCATAAGGAAGTGGAAGTGGTCGTGAACATCCCCATGACCATGCTGATAGGGATAGCCCTCGTTATTTTTTCCTACTACCTGATGTCCCCGGTCACCCAGTTGTCCACGCTTGTGACGCGGTCAACTCTTGCAGTTGCGCTCGCCACAGTCATGATAGGCCTTTTGATGATGATAACGAGGAAGCACGCGGTCACACAGATAATAGGATTCCTTGCAATGGAAAACGGACTTTTCTTTGCCGCTACGAGCGCGACATACGGTATGCCCCTCGTTGTAGAGCTTGGGGTCGCCATTGATGTTTTGATAGCCGCGTTCATATTCGGCATATTCTTTTTTCATATACATACGACATTTGACAGCCTTGATGTGGATCAAATGGAAAGACTTAAAGAGGACTGATGAGAATGTTTGAAAAATCCCCCTTCATCCCCTTTTTACAAAGGGGGAATTGCTTCCCCTCTTTGAAAAAGAGGGGCCAAAGGAGTTTTTTTAAAAAAGCAGCTATAGCCTCTTTCGCATTGACAGCGAATTACAGGCGGGCGGCATAATGTTACTGATTTTACTATGCGTTCCTCTTTTTGCCGCAATTGCGCTGGCGTTTGTGGGAGACAGAAGGTTTGCGCCCGAGATAAACATTGCCGGGTCAGCCGCTACATTCATAGCCGGCGCCGGACTTGCCCTGCAGGTCTATGAGCAGGGGCCGATGCTGGCCGGAGGCAAATTTTTCTTTGTAGACGCCTTCAATGTTTATCTGTCAGTCCTCACATCGTTCGTATCCATGACAACAGCGATCTTCAGCAAGAGGTATATGAGGAGAGAAAGGGAGCACGGCCGGATAGGACCTATAAGAATGCGCTTTTATCATGCCATGTTCCAGCTTTTCATCTTTGCCATGCTGTTGTGTCTCCTGACGAATAATATCGGCATTCTCTGGATAGCCATGGAGCTTGCTACATTATCTACCGTGCTGCTCGTTTCCTTATACAGGACTCCGACTGCTATCGAAGCGGCCTGGAAATATTTCATACTCTGCGGCGTAGGTATTTCACAGGCGCTATTTGGAACCGTGCTGTTATATTTCGCCGCAGAGAAGGTCCTTGGTGAAGGCGGCGAGGCCCTTCTCTGGACTAACCTGCGTCAGGTGAGCGGGAGCCTTGAACCCACGGTCCTTTCGCTCGCCTTTGTATTTCTGATAGTGGGTTATGGAACTAAAGTCGGACTTGTGCCTTTGCATAACTGGCTGCCTGACGCTCACAGCGAAGGCCCCACCCCTATCTCCGCAGTTCTTTCAGGGCTCTTGCTGAACATCGCTCTATACGCCCTCGTAAGGTGCAAGGTGCTCGTTGACGGAGCTACCGGCACTCATCATGCGGGAAATATTATGATGGGCTTCGGCCTGCTCTCAATATTGGCAGCCGCTTTTTCGCTCCTTAGACAGAAGGACATTAAACGCATGTTCTCCTATTCATCCATTGAGCATATGGGGATAGCGACCTTTGCATTTGGCCTCGGAGGACCGATCGCCACCTTCGGAGCGCTGCTTCATATGCTTGTGCACAGCCTTGCGAAGTCTTCGATATTTTTCACTGCGGGCCATGCCTCTCAGATGCACCTGACACAGGAGATGGATAAGATCAAAGGTCTTTTTAAAGGCAATCCGCTTGTGGGATGGGGGCTGATGTTTGGCGTAATGGCGATAGCGGGAATGCCTCCGTTCGGGATCTTCACGAGTGAATTCCTGATATTGACAGCGACTATCAAAGATGCCCCTTTGTTAACTCCTTTTCTTTTATTGGGGCTTGCTGTGGCTTTTGCCGGGCTTTTCAGAAGAGTTCAGCCGATGGTATCAGGGAATGTTCCACTCTATCATATAAAGATGAAGGCTGCTCACATGCCTGTGATACTCCATATGGCACTTGTTCTTGTCCTCGGTATCTATATGCCGGACTTTCTTAATAAATGGTTTCATACCGCTGTGGAGCTTTTGAAATGAGCATATTAATAGACGCGCTGACCTCAGCGTTTAAAGATGATCTTCAAATAGACAGACGGCAGGGCCCGTCTTCGCTCATATGCTGCATAGTTCCTGTAGAAAAGTTTGCTGAGGCAGCATGGATATTAAGAAAGAAAAAGCATGCCCTGCTCGCGGCAGAATGGGCGGCTGATGAGTCGCCTTTTGGAAGGGGCTTCGGTATCTTTGCATGCTATCGCTGGGGCAAGGAATACCTGATAGTAAGGTCAGATCTGCCTGCAGATAATCCCGAGTTCCCAAGTCTTACAAGAAGATATTTGCCCGCATACAGGTTTGAGCGGCAGATCCAAAGTCTTATGGGCGTCATCCCGGCCGGGCATCCTGACGCGCGGCCCTGGATAAAATTCGAGGACTGGCCCGAGGACGCATGGCCTCTGAGAAAATCCTTTGAAGCGTCAGAGAAAATGCCGCGTCTTGCGGGTG
Organism: Nitrospirota bacterium; assembly: GCA_016208845.1. Lineage (GTDB taxonomy): Bacteria > Nitrospirota > Thermodesulfovibrionia > UBA6902 > BMS3Bbin08 > JACQXH01. The sequence continues at coordinate 11,304 of JACQXH010000054.1, forward strand.
AATACAAATTTGTCGGGGCAGAGGGTGAAGGTGTTTATGAGATACCGGTCGGGCCGGTCCATGCAGGGATCATAGAACCGGGACATTTCCGTTTTCAGGCGGTTGGAGAGGATATTATAAATCTCGAAGAGAGGCTCGGATATGTGCACAAGGGGATAGAGAAAAGGTTCGAATCTCTTTCATGGCAGGACGGCTCAAGACTTGCGGGAAGAGTTTCAGGAGATACGACAGTTGGACACAGCCTCGCATATTGCATGGCGTTAGAGTCCATGACCGGATCCAGTATCCCGCAGCGCGCGCAATGGCTGAGGGCGCTTTTTCTTGAACGGGAAAGGATAGCAAATCATCTTGGAGATCTGGGCGCGATCTGTAATGACGCTGCATTCTCACTGATGTTTTATCAGATGATGAGGCTCAAGGAAATAGTTTTGCGCACAAATGATAAAGTCTTCAGGCACAGATTTATGATGGACAGAATTATACCGGGCGGGGTGGCGGTTGATATCGATCCGGCCGGAAAAGATCTTGTTCTGGCAGAGCTTAATATGCTGTTGAAGGAATTTAACAGGCTTGTGACGATCTATGACGAAAATTCATCCCTTGAAGACAGGGTGCGGGACACAGGTATTCTCGTTCCGGAGAAGGCGAGAGAGATCTGTGCTGTAGGTTTTGTTGCAAGGGCCAGCGGGCTGAATCTCGATTGCCGCACGCAAAACCCTTTTCCCCCGTATGACCGCATCAAGGTAAACGTGCCTGTGCTTATTTCAGGCGATGTGCACGCAAGGGCCTGGGTGAGAGTTGAGGAGGTCAGAGAATCCGTAAGGATCATTCGCAGAATTCTTGAGACCCTGCCGGCCGGAGATATTGCAGCTGCTTTAGTGTCCCCGGCGCCGGACACCTCTGGTTTTTCAGCAGTGGAAGGATGGCGCGGAGAGATCGTCTACTGGCTTCAGGCAGGACCCAAAGGAGAAGTTAACAGGTGCATGGTAAGGGACCCTTCCGGCGTCAACTGGCTCGGCCTTGAGCAGGCTGTGCTCGGCAATATTGTTCCTGACTTCCCGCTCTGCAATAAGAGTTTCAATCAGTCTTATTCAGGACATGATTTATGAAGAAAAAATAGGTCCTATCGGACTTATAAGCCCTATAAACTATGTTAAGAATACTTCATCAAATATTCAGGACAGGCATTGTCACCGAGCTGCTTCCTCCGGCAGATACTTCTGAGATTCTGGGGGTTGGGGCAAAACTTGAGGAAGCCATAAGAAGGCATTTCAGCCGAAGTCTCACAATTAGACAGGTGGATGCAGGCTCATGCAACGGCTGCGAACTTGAGATCCACGCAATAAATAATCCTGTATACAATTGCGAGAGGTTCGGTATTCACTTTGCTGCTTCACCCAGGTTTGCGGATATGCTTCTTGTCACAGGGCCCGTGACAAGGAACATGGAGATCGCCCTTCGCAGGACGCATGATGCAACTCCTCCTCCAAAAATTGTTGTCGCTGTTGGAGACTGCGGATGTAACGGAGGCATATTCGGAGAGACCTACGCATCACTTGGCGGAATAGACAAGATTATCCCTGTAGACGTATACATCCCCGGCTGTCCGCCGACGCCGGTTGCACTGCTTAATGGGATACTCAGAGCGGTAGGGAACAAGTAAAACTGTCTGATGTAATAACCGTACCTCGTATTTCGTCCTTCGTACCTGGTTAAAGTATGGTGAGTAACGATATTTGATGTGCGATGTACTATGTACTATGTACGATAAACTGTGTTAATCTTTCAATTAACTTAGCGATGAAGATTTTAAAAAAACTATCTCAACTATCAGGCGCTATTGCCCGGATAGCCGTTGGTATCGGCGGGGCTGTATTAGTCATGCTCGCATTAAAAAAAGATAAATCAAAAAAATAAAAGACAAGTTTTAGCCACGGATTAACACGGACCAGCACAGATTTGCCTGCCGGCAGGCAGGTTCATCTGTGGTTAACTGCCTTTATCTTTATCAGAAATCTAAAAATATAGTATTCTTAATGCCGGAACATTTATGAATTTCATGCGCTCACATAAGATGAACTTGACTGTCATCATCTTGATAATTACAGTTATCGCAACAGGTCTTCTCGTTTACAAACACGTGATCTCTGTTAAAAACAGGCAGGATTATGTCCGGGTCGCGGACACTTTAAGAAAAGCAGTGCTCGAAATTAAAAAAAACGAGAAGAACTTCCTGCTTCAAAAAAGCGAAGAGCGCTATAAACATCTTCAGGCCTCGACATATGCACTCAGTAACACACTTGACAAGATACCTTTAAAGACCATGATGGAAATAAGTGAAGAGGACTTTTTGACCCTTCGCAGGTCTATTCATGAATACTCTCAGTTAAGTGTTGGCCTTCTACAGCGTATATTCTTGAGATCAGGCGGTTAGAGGAACAATATGTGCTTGCTCATGATAATGCCTCTTTTGCCGCATTATATAATTTGCTTTTAAAACTGAAAAATATAACACCCTTTTGCATGGAGTGCTCACAATATATAGAGGCTGTAAAAAATCTCTTTTCCATCAATCAAAAAATAGATTCGCAGGCAAATGAGCTGCAGGCAACCGGGAATAAGCTCGAAGAAATCACGAAAGCAATATACAAAATAGAAACAAAATAAGTAACACAGGTAAATAGTCTGCAGGTTTTTAGTCGTTTAAGCTAACAGACTGCAGACTAATAATCTAAACAACCTGCGTAATTACCATAATAATAGCGCTTTCAGATGAACACCCTGCGTTCCTTGAAAAATTCAGTGTGCAAGATGAACTGCTAATGTTAAGAAAATGAGCCCGGATCAATCGTTCCGGACGCCTTAACTCACTCTGACTCATTTGTACTATGTCCTTTCCTGATCTTTATTCATTATCTTGCCAGGCGCTCTATGTTTATTAAAATATGTTAAAATTATCCAAATCTTATCGTGTGAGGACGTCATGATTAAAGAAGCAATTAAAATTCTTGCCGAAGGCATAAACCTGTCAGAAAATGAGATGACGGGCGCCATGAGAGAAATAATGGAGGGACGTGCAACAGACGCCCAGATCGCATCTTTCCTTACAGCTCTGAGGATG
>JACQXH010000054.1:14461-21293 GCA_016208845.1 Nitrospirota bacterium
AGGCGCGGTCAAGGTGATGAGAGAAAAGGTCACAAAGATAAAAGCGCCTGAATTCACTGTAGACACATGCGGCACAGGCGGCGACATGTCGCATACATTCAATATATCAACGACATCTGCCATTATCGTTGCTGCAGCCGGCGTGCCTGTAGCAAAACACGGCAACCGTTCTGTATCTAGCCGTTCCGGAAGCGCTGATTTGCTTGAAGCGCTCGGCGTTAAAATAGATCTTGAGCCTGCAAAAGTGGAAAGATGCCTTGAATCTACGGGATTCGGTTTCCTGTTTGCACCACTATTTCATCCTGCAATGAAGTATGCGGTAGGTCCACGCAAAGAAATGAGCATAAGGACTATATTCAATATCCTTGGACCCCTGACCAATCCTGCGGGCGCCAGGAGACAGGTGCTTGGCGTTTACGATGATCTGCTTACAGAGACAATGGCAGAGGTCCTTTCAAACCTTAATACCGCACACGCCTTCATTGTTCACGGAGAAGACGGACTTGATGAAATAACTAACACTGACAGGACCAAGATCACTGAATTAAAAAACGGCAAGATCGGTACTTATTATATGTCGCCCGAAGACCTTGGTTTCGCGAGAGCCGGCAAAGAAGACCTTATCGGCGGAATTGCAGGTGAGAACGCACAGATCGTAATCAATATCCTTAACGGCGAAAAAGGTCCGAAAAGGGATATAACATTAATGAACGCTGCCGCAGCTCTTATAGCGGGTGACCGGGCAAAGAGTTTTTCAGATGCCATACAAAAAGCATCCGATGCAATAGATTCAGGCGCGGCATTGAAGAAACTGGAAGAGATAAAGGTTGTGAGCAACAGACTATAATTTATATGCGATAATCAATGTTTGAATTTACGCCAATTGAATAATTATGAATCATATTGAACAACCTTGAACTGATTTGTGTTTATCTGTGCCTGCCGGCAGGCAGATCCGTGTTCATCCGTAGATAAATGTATAATTTAACTCAGCCATTTGATTGACTAAAATCCTGTTTATATTCTAAAATCTCACATGCATTCCGATTACGTCCCGCTTCATCTCCATACTCATTACAGTCTCCTTGACGGAGCAATACGTATTGATGAGCTTATAGCAAAGGCCGAGGAGCATAAACTTCCGGCTATCGCCATAACTGACCATGGGAACATTTTTGGCGCAATAGAATTTTACAAGAAAGTTTCCAGGTCAGGGATGAAGCCTATTATAGGCTGCGAGGTTTATATAGCGCCGCAAAGCAGATTCGATAAAAAGGGCGCTGAACACTCGACAGAGGCTTCATTCCATCTTATTTTGCTGTGCAAGGACCTCAACGGATATAAAAATCTTTCACGACTTGTCAGCAAGGCATATCTTGAGGGGTTCTATTACAGGCCGAGGATAGATAAAGACCTTCTGTCACAGTACAGCGGCGGACTTATCGGCCTGTCTTCATGCCTGAAAGGTGAAATACCCCATTACCTTGCGGCCGGAATGATTGAAAAGGCACGGGAGTCTGCTCTTAATTATAAAAGGATACTGGGGGCGGACAATTTCTTTCTTGAGATCCAGGCGAACGAACTGCCCGAGCAGGAAAAAGTGAACAAACAGCTTATAGAACTCAGCCGGGACCTTCACATCGGCCTTGTTGCAACCAATGACTGCCACTATCTGCGCAGAGACGACGCAAAGGCACATGATATTCTGATATGCATACAGACCGGCAAGACACTTAAAGACACCGACAGGATGAAATTCTCAAGCGATAATTTTTACTTTAAAAGTCCTGCTGAAATGAAAAAATTATTCATTGACGTTCCGGAGGCGATAGAAAATACAAAAAAAATAGCTGAGAGATGCAACCTTGATTTCAAATTCGGCATTCATCATCTGCCAAAATGCGATGTCCCTGCCGGTTATAACGCAAACAGCTACCTTGAAAAGCTCGCAGCAGAAGGGCTCGAAATAAAATTCAGAAAAAATGTCCCTGAAAATTACAGGGAGCGCCTTCTGAGCGAACTGAGGATGATAGAGAAGACAGGCTTTTCATCCTACTTCCTGATCGTGTGGGATTTTATCCGCTATGCAAAAGATAAAGGCATACCTGTTGGCCCGGGCAGGGGTTCTGCGGCAGGCAGTCTGGTTGCGTATTGCCTCGATATAACAGAAATCGACCCGATCAAATACGGGCTTCTCTTCGAGAGATTCCTTAATCCTGACAGGATTAGCATGCCTGATATTGATGTGGATTTCTGCATGAACAGGAGGTCTGAGGTAATTGAGTATGTGGCCCGGCGTTATGGAGAGGACCATGTGGCGCAGATAATTACATTTGGGACTATGCAGGCGCGCGCAGCGATAAGGGACGTCGGCAGGGCTATGGATATACCTTATGCAGAAGTAGACAGGGTTGCAAAGCTTATTCCGGCGGTACCCAACATAACATTGAAAGATGCGCTTAACATGGAGCCAATGCTCAAGGAAAGCTGCAGTGCCAATCCGGCCATAAGAGAACTGATCGAGGTTGCTCAAAGGCTCGAAGGTCTTTCAAGGCACGCATCAACTCATGCCGCCGGAGTTGTTATATCGCCGGTGCCGCTTACTGAATTCCTGCCGCTCTACAAGGCCCCCAATGAAACTGTGATAACTACGCAGTATGACATGGGAGCCATTGAAACGCTCGGGCTTCTGAAATTTGATTTTCTGGGATTGAAGACCCTCACAGTCATCGATAGGACAGAAAAGCTTATAAACCGGCCTCTTCAGCAGAAAGGCTCTGATAGTCCGGCGGCATTCTCGATCAAAGACATTCCTTTAGATGATAAAGAAACCTTTAAAATATTGTGTGACGGCAGAACAACCGGCATCTTCCAGCTTGAAAGCTCCGGCATGAGAGATCTGATAGTGAGATTAAGGCCCGAGGCATTCGAAGATATGATAGCTCTTGTGGCCCTCTACAGACCGGGACCTCTCGGCAGCGGCATGGTAGATGATTTTATCAAGCGCAAGAGAGGCGAGATCCCCATTAAATTTGAACTCCCCCAGCTCGCTGAAATTCTCAGGGAGACTTACGGCGGGATTTTGTACCAGGAACAGGTCATGCAGATCGCAAACAAGCTCTCAAACTTCTCCATGGCTCAGGCAGACACTCTCCGGAAGGCAATGGGGAAAAAGCAGATCTCAGAGATGGAAAAAATGAAAGACGATTTTATCCATGGGGCCAAGGCCAATAAGATCTCGGAGAAAAAGGCGATAAAGCTCTTTGACGATATGGCACATTTCGCTCAATACGGGTTCAACAAATCTCACTCCGCAGCATATGCCCTTATAGCTTACAGAACCGCATATTTAAAGGCACACTACCCGGTTGAGTTCATGGCTGCTTCTTTGAGCTCTGACATGGATAACACGGCAAAGGTCGTAACCTTTATCAATGAATGCAGGGAAATGGCGATAGAGATACTTCCTCCTGATATCAATCAGAGCGCCCGGGAATTTCAGGTCATAGGCCACTCTATCCGTTTCGGGCTTGAGGCAGTCAAAGGCGTTGGAAGTGCTGCCATAGAGACGATACTGGAATTGCGCAGGGACAAGGAATTTACTACATTCTTTGATTTCTGCGCAAGAGTTGATACAAGAAGGGTGAATAAAAAAGTCATAGAAAGCCTGATCAAAGCAGGAGCCCTTGATTCCATGGGCAAGAGAGCGCAGGTCATGCTGGCGTTAAATGCCGCAATGGATGCGGGCGCCAAGGCCCAGAAAGAGAGGGATTCCGGACAAAAAAGCATGTTTGAATCTGATTCTGCTGTTTTTGAAACCCTGCCTGAAGCAGCAGAATGGGACGAGGGTGAGCGTCTTTCAATGGAAAAGGAAGCCCTGGGCTTTTATATAACCGGCCATCCGCTGAACAGATATAAGGACCAACTTGAAGAATTTTCAGTTATCCCTACGCATCAGCTTCAGGATTGCAGTGACAGGGAAGATGTAATTATTGGAGGGATAGTCAGGGCGTCAAAGCAGATCCAGACAAAGAACAAGGGCGAATTGATGGCCTATATTACAGTAGAAGACCTCTATGGTACGGCCGAAATTATCGTCTTCCCTGATCTCTACAGGGAAGCGGTAAATATACTCTCACAGGAGTCCCCTGTTATAATATCAGGGCAGATAGACAAAAATGATAAGGGATCAAAAATAATCGCAAAGAAGATAGCACTTATTCAGGACGGAAAACAAATATTAGAGCACAGGGCGCAGAACCAGGGCTCAAAATTCAAGGCCAGGAAATCCCGCTTCAGCGATGCGCCTCCGTCGGGGCGGATTCGCCCTGAGGCCAATCAGGAGACAGGCTCCAAATTTCGGATTCAGAAGTTCAGGTCTCTCACATTGACACTTGATGCCGGCACTGATGCAGACCATCTTTTGAGACTGCAAGACATCATCACACAGTATCATGATGACAATTCCGTTCCTGTTTATCTTAAAATCATATCGCCTGATCAATGGGAGACACTGATAGTTACAAATAAGCATGTATCACCGGGGCAGGAGATCATTCTGGAAGTTGAGAATATATTGGGGGAAGGAACAGCAGTTTTAAATTAAATATCAAATATGAAAATTTAAAATTATGGATTAGAAAATAATTGAAATTATAAAATATTCCTTATTTTTAATTTTTGCTGTTTAAATTTTTATTTTTTTTCTAAGAAACATGCACTACTATCTTGATTTTGAAAAACCTGTCGCAGACCTCGAAAACAAGATCGAGGAATTAAAACACCTTGCCGACGGCAGAGACATTTTCATAAAGCTTTTGACAGAGGATTTCATTGAATTGCACGGTGACAGGAAATTTTCTGATGACCCCGCAATCGTCTGCGGTGTAGCCAGATTCCAGGGGATCTCCGTTGCCGTTATCGGCCATCAAAAAGGCAGAGGTACTAAAGAAAGGATTGAAAGGAATTTCGGTCAGCCTCACCCTGAGGGTTACAGAAAAGCCCTGAGAATAATGAAGCTGGCAGAGAGGTTCAGTCTTCCTATAATTACCTTTATAGATACCCCGGGTGCATATCCAGGGATCGGGGCTGAAGAAAGAGGTCAGGCAGAGGCTATAGCAACAAACCTTCTTGAGATGTCCACGATGAAAACACCTGTTGTAACTGTTGTAATCGGCGAAGGCGGCAGCGGAGGGGCGCTTGCCCTTGCGGTAGCCGACCGTATACTTATGCTCGAGCACTCGGTATACTCGGTAATATCCCCGGAAGGATGCGCAGCTATTCTATGGAATAAGAATGGCACTGATGTGGGCCAGGAGGCAAAAGAAAAGGCCTCAGATGCGCTCAAATTAACTGCTCAGGACCTCTACAGCATGGGATTGATAGATGAGATAATAACCGAACCCATTGGAGGAGCACACAGGGATTACAGCGAAATTTCAAAAACCCTCGAAAAAGCATTGAAGCAGCATCTCGATGAACTGATCGCAAAACCTGTCGATGTCCTTGTTGAGGAGCGGTATTTAAAATTCAGGATGATGGGTAAAGTTGAAGCCGGAGGATAATTGCAGTTGATAATTGATCATTAATTGCCCTCCATTTACAATAAAATCCCATACAGCAATACTTAAAGTAAATATAGCAAACTATTCATGACTTAACCTTTTTTCATACTGTTCGATCTCAGACTTAAGCTTTTTGATCTCATCCTTAAGTCCTTTCATCCTGACCTCTCTGCCAACTGCAATATTATAAAATTCCTCAAGTTCCTTTACCCGCCTCTTAAGTTCCTCTTCAAGTTTCTTCTGATCCGTAATGTCAGTGATCACCCCGAGTATTGCCTTCCCATTATGATGATCTATTAACTTGGTGGAGATTATTGCATCTATTTCCTTCCCGCTCTTTGTGATGATCTTATAATCATATTGCGGGATGTCTTTGCCGCTCATGTGAAGCCTGAAATTCTCCTGCACCAGCACCCTGTATTCCGGAGATACTAAATCCATGAAATTAAAAGCATCTGACATGAATTCTGCCGAAGTATAGCCCATTACCTCCTCACATTTCTTATTCACATAGTTTATGCGCCCATTTTTATTTATGAAGATCATATTAGGAGAGTGATCGGCAAGCATCTTAAATCTCTCTTCAGATACAAGCAGCGCCTTTTCATAAAGCCTTCTTTTTGTGATATCTCTAACTATCTCAATCCCGGCAATTATGCCTCCTGATGGATTCCTTAAGGGCGATGCTGTAACTTCAAAATATTTCATTGATCCATTAACATCTTTATGTCTTTCTGTCTTGTGAATCACGCCATCCTTAAAGACCAGATATAACGGACATCCTTCACAGACTTTGTCCCTGAGCGCATACGCATCATAGCAATACTTCCCGATGTGGGCTCCGAATAAATCCCTGCTTATTTTATTCTGGTACAGAATTCTAAAATCTGAATCCTGAATGCTGACTCCGTCGCCAATAGCTTCAATAACTCCATGGCATGCCACTTCACTGATCAACTGATCTATTGTTTTATGTATTTCCGTCATAAAGTTATATAAGAAATAAAGTTTACATCAGTGCAAATATTATCTTACATGGGAAGTTATAAGTCAATATATGTTTTCAGGATCGTAAAGAAGATTAGAAACGTCAGGTCTTGCTTATTATTGTTAAACTCAGTCGGGGTGATAAAGACTTTCAGGTCATTCTGAAATTTCAGAGCTGGCCTCCTTATTGCACAGATAGTATGCACATATATCACTGGTTTTCTTTTTCACTGGAGATTTCTTTCTGAATGGCGCTTATATTTTCGCCTATTTTTTCCATC
>JACQXH010000217.1 GCA_016208845.1 Nitrospirota bacterium
AATCCGGTTCATCAGCAAACGCCTTTTTAACAGCATTCTCACCAGTTATTTCTATGGAGGTGACGTTATAACCCATCTCTTCCAGGCTCACTTTTATCCCCAATGCCGTGACGCCTTCATCTTCAACCACCATGATGCGTTTCTCCTCCATTATTCACGCCTCCTGAATATGATTCGGAACTCGGTACCCTTTTCTCTATGTAATTCGATTTTACCCTGAAGCTGTTTTGTAAGGGAATTGACCAGGTTCATGCCTAATGTGCCGGTATGCGTGAAATCAAAATCCTCCGGTATGCCGATGCCGTCATCCCTGACCGAAAGTTCGATATCGTCCTGCTTATTTATATGCAGCGCCACTTTGATTGCGCCTTTCCGATTTCCCGGAAAAGCATGCTTAAGGGCATTGGATACCAGTTCATTGACGATCAGGCCGCAGGGTATTGCAACATCAATACCGAGAGTGATGTCTTCCACGTTCTTTTCCAGGGCGATCTCGCGGGATTTCAATCCGTAAGATGTGATCATGTTGTCAATCATGCCATCGAGGTAATAATTGAAATCGATTCTGGCCAAATCATTGGAACGATAAAGTTTATCATGGATAAGGGCCATAGTATTTATCCGGTTTATACTGTCATTTAACATCTCGCTGTACTGTTCATCTTTTACATATCGAGATTGCAGCCTGAGAAGGCTTGATATCACTGCCATGTTGTTCTTGACCCGATGGTGGATCTCCTGCAGGAGCACTTCTTTCTCTTCGAGTGATGCCTTGATCTGCTCCTCAGCCCGCTTGCGCTCGGTTATGTCAAGAATGATTCCGTCAATATACAACAGTTTCCCGTCGCTGCCGTTTATCGGCATCCCATTTTCAATAAAATATTTAATATCTCCGTCTTTGTGCATGAACCGGTATTCAACTGAAAAAGGTCTGTTGGCTGCAATCGTATCCCTTAGTTCGCCAATAACCTTTGGTCTGTCTTCAGGATGCATACAGGATTCAATCGAACAAATCTTGCCACTGTATAACTCATAGTCTTTATAACCGGTCAACGACTCACTTGCTTTATTAAAAAAATGAATTCTGTTTTTTTCTCTGGTAAAGACCCGATATACAATGCCGGGAAGATTCTCTGCAAGGGTTCTATATGATCGCTCGCTGTCCGTTAGTGCATTCTCTGCCAGTCTGCGCTCTGCTATCTCGGACCGAAGAGCAAGGTTGGCTTTGCTTAAAGCAATTGTGCGTTCTTCCACCTTTTGTTCAAGGGTAACATGCGAAATTCTCAGTTCCTCTTCTGCTTTTTTACGTTTTATTACGTTCAGGGATATTGCAATCAGTGATATGACCAGAAAGGCGAAAACACCCGAAACAGCCCAGACCAAATGTTTATATTGACTGTAAAAAGAAAACGGCCTGTTTATAAAGACGCTGCCCGCAGGCAGGGCGTTTTCGTGTATGCCGAAACGCTTTAACTGCTGATAATCAAACATATATGAACCGGTGCTTTCCTTATATACAGGAAGCTTACTTGCCGCGGTGCCCTGCACGATTTGCAAGGCCATTTGAGCTGCCTTCCGGCCATGGGACTTGCCGTTAATGAGTTTACCTCCAGCAACGCCCAGTCCCAGGATTTCATCATAATGTGTGTAAATGGGACTTTTGGATGCCGCGGAAATCTGCGGGACCGCCAGTTCCTGAATAATGTATTTACCCCTGTTCCGCAGGAAATCTGAATAGAAAACGACGCTCTCTTTTTTCAAAAGCCTGAGTCTGTCAAGAAGTTCCTCGAGCGTCAGGCCGGTGTTGTCTTTATCAATAAACACGAACTCTGCCCTGCCTTTGTATTTGCCGGCCAGCTGTTCAATGATTTTTCTGTTGGCATTCCCGGTCTCGGTTGTGTCAGTGATAATCACAATCTCTCTGGCCTCCGGATGCAGCTTGAGGGCAATATCAATGCTGGGCTTTGTATCCAGAAATTCTATTACCCCTGTAAAAAGGTCATGTCCGGAAAGCATTGCATCTTCAAAATTATTGACCCCGCTAAAAACAACCGGCGTGCCGGGAAACAATTCATCATGGTACATCAGCAGGAACTGAAAGGCATTATCATCGGAGGAGATTATCATGTCCAGTTTCATCCTGCCGTACTTGTCTTTATACATGTCCCGCAATCCTGTCAGATATTTCCCCCTCAGGCCGTCGAAGTACCTTTTGGTGTCCATGTATTCAATATGAATTTCGTAGTCCGTGCCGTGTTTATTGAATACCGAGTATATCCCCTCCATTATGTCATCGGTCCAGACCAGACCCTGATGGTAGGAATGCAGGACGAGGATTTTTTTTGTCTCAGCCGCATATGATTGGGCATGGGGAAAAAGCAGTAAAATGATGACCGGGAAGAGCGCACTGATAATACAATGAAGCTTTTGATGTTCCTGTAGAGAGTGCAAAACTTTATATTTGATATATTTCATGAAGTTTGTCTCATATAAAGCCGGGTACACTCCTTGTTTAGGATATATCAGTTTTATTATATTTTGCAATGAAGACGAGTTGAAAAATTCGGGCCCATCGTGCAGTCGAGTGGATCGCTTTTCTATTAAATTGTGTAATTTTGAGGCTGTAAATTTTCAGTTTGCATTTTTTAATGCGATAATGCTATTATTATAAATTCGCTGTTATTAAGTTTCCGGTGGTTATTCCGGAGGGGTTCCACCCGTTCCCATTTCGAACACGGAAGTTAAGCCCTCCAGAGCCGATGATACTTGGGCTGCAAGGCCCTGGGAAAGTAGGTCGCTGCCGGATTAAAATTATAAGACGGCCTGAATTTAATAATTCAGGCCGTCTTTATTTATTGCGGCCTGCCGTGACAAATTATTATAAAAGCATTTGGCCGCAGACCTTCGCCGTGACCCTTCGACAAGCTCAGGATGACAGTTAATCGAAGGGCTCAGGCCGGTTTCGGCTCGGTTCAGAGGTGACTGTTATGGAGAGCTTGTCGAACCATCAGTCGAACGATGACAGACCTTTCTGCAGGCAGGGCTGACTGTTGTTTGAAGTAATGATATTCTATAAACCTATAAGATTTTTAAATTTCCAAATTTCCGGCTTGACATGCAATAATATGCTCGTTTACCATACTTCTTAATTTTTCCGGAGGGAATTCATGCACGAAGCTCCAACAATTTTTCCGGTCAGCATACTGCTTGAAATGGGTATCCCGCCCTATGTGGCATTTTCATGGGTTGCTACCATAATCATCGTTGTTGCCGCAGTCATGGCACGCATGTCCCTTAAACTGATCCCTACGGGCATCCAGAACTTTATGGAGGTCATAGTCGAATTCTTCCTCAATCTGGCTGAAACCTCCATAGGCCACATGGGCAGGACCTTCTTCCCGTTAATAGCTACGCTCGGCATATACATCCTCGTATGCAATTTCATCGGCCTTGTCCCGGGCTGCGAGGCCCCTACAAGCAACTTAAACACTACTGTAGCGCTTGCCCTGCCTGTATTTCTTATAACTCATTTCTATGGAATCAAAACCCATGGGCTTGGCTATATTAAACATTTTGTGGGCCCGATACGCTCTGTGGCTGCATTGCCGCTGATGATCCTCATGTTTGTTATTGAGCTTATCGGTCACCTCTCGAGGCCTCTGACGTTATCCGTAAGGTTATTTGGTAATATGATTGCCAAACACAAGATCATCCTGATCCTTGGCTTGCTTGCACCGGCGTTTGTGCCGACAGCGATCCTGGGCCTTGGCGTGCTGGTGTCAATAATTCAGGCATTTGTTTTTTTTTTGCTTACTACATTGTATCTTGCCGGCGCTGTTGAAGAGTCACATTAAATAAATTAGTAAAAAATACCAGTCCCAAAGGAAAGGAGGAAACATGAAAAGAACATTATCAGCAATCTTACTGGCTCTCGCTCTGATCTGCATGATGGCTCCGATCGCGTTTGCCGAGGAAGCTGCAGCAGCAGGGGCAGCAAGCGACGCTAAAATGGGGTATTTTGGATGGGCAGTGCTGGGCTCCGGATTGGCAATAGGGCTTGCCGCATTTGGAACAGGCATAGGCCAGGGCATTGGTCTCAGCAAGGCGGCAGAAGGCGTTGCAAGAAATCCAAACGCCTCTGGAAAGATCACTACAACACTCATTATCGGTCTTGCAATGATCGAGTCTCTCTGTATCTATGCGCTCGTTGTGGTTTTGATCGTCCTCTTTGCAAAACCATTTGGCTTTTAGTACTGATTTTTCAAAAAATGCATGAGGCGTCCCGGCTGACCGGGGCGCCTTTTTTTACTGTTTCAATTTTCCATTAAAAGCTGTTAAAATCTCCACGTTCATATAAACCTTTCATAATTACTGTCAAGGCAACTACTCGGGTGGATAGTCTGTATGTGTTTAGTTATTTAGGTAGATAGTCTGTAGGTATTTCAGAATATACTATTTTTAGTTGAAATTTAAAAGAGTGGCTCCCCCGTGGCATAATCCACGGTAACCATTATGAAAAAGAAAGGAGCCACAGAT
>JACQXH010000218.1 GCA_016208845.1 Nitrospirota bacterium
CGTTTTTCTATCTCGGCAAGGGGCCTCATTTTCAGGTTTTTCACTATTCCAATACCTTTAATGTCCAAATCTTCCCTGAAAAAATTATTGCAAGTCTCACCAAGATGAATCGCGGATGGAATATGTCCTTTATCGTACAGGTCCTTCTCACGGCAGTCAACAATAACCCACTTTCCTATATTTTTCTCTACATCTGCCGGTGATAATAATAATTGAGGATTTGCATACTCTGCGCTGTATGCTGCTGTGACTGCGATCAGAAAAGCAAACACAACAAGAAAAAGCATACTTATACTTTTCATTTCTTTAATCATACTCCCTCCTTTGATTTAAATTTTATTCTTTTTATCTTATTTCCCGTAGCCGCCAGATGGTGCTCCATAGCCGCCGGACGGTGCTCCGTAACCTCCAGATGGCGCTCCGTAGCCGCCAGATGGTGGCGCCTGATCCTTGTTTTCAGCCGGCGCCGACTTCACACTTTCACCTTCCAGAGGATAATCTTTTGTATTTGCGGCATCTAATAAACCGCGTGTAAATCCGGCAGCGGGATAGTCCTTCTGCCAGGCCGACATCCCCAACAGCATAGCATATGCATCATACCCAAGCATTCTCAAAGAAACTACAGGCAATATCTCGGTTGCGCCAATGTGGCACACGAGGATTATTTTTTTATCCCTGGGAAGTTTTTTAAGGTTTTCAGGCTTGAATATTTCGTTATAAGGGATATAGATGGCCCCTGGAATATGTGCAGCCTTATATGCATTATGGGAATTATCACCAACCCTGACATCGAGCACCACAAAATCAGTCTTTTTCATCTTGATCCAGGAATTGACTTCATCCGCTACAGTGAAGAAGTTCCCGCTCTCAGGGCCTTTACTTACTACCGCATCAATTTTTGCAGCCAGATCATCACCATTTGCAAAGGCAGGGATTGCTGATGCTAATACAAAAAGCAATCCGAGCAAACTACAGAGTAATTTACCATTCAATATCTTTAATCCTTTTTCCACTTACGTTACCTCCCCTTTGTATTTGGATATGTATATCAACAACTCCTGTTAAAACGAATTTACCATGATATTACTCTCTCATTGGAGAATATCTCATCTACAATAGCTTCGTATGACTTGTCTTTCTTTGAAAGGTCAATGACTTTCACATCATGATCCTTTGACTGAACTTCTATTACCTTGCCAGATAATGCCGTCTGCCCGTTATTAATTATATTAAGGATCTTCATGATTAATTCCCCCTGATGAATGTAAAGATTTTTTTAATTATTTAAAGAACGATCACCCTGTCCGCGTCGTGCATCATGACCGCATTGTTATACTGGCTGCCGCAGACCATATCCTTGGGTAGACCGTCAGTGGTAATCCCCATACCTTTGGCGCTGTGATCGCAAAAGCTCATAGATACGCCCTTGGTCCCGCACATTTGCTGAAATGCCGGCGTGCCAAGCAGCTTTGTGCCGTCATCCATGTTAAATATTATTACCTCATGCCCCTTTGCCAATGCGGCCTTTGTCAGGCCGACAATGTCATCTGCGTGTTTGTCCGTATTTACGAAAATACCCAACTTCATAACATTTCCTCCTTCTTAGTATGTTAATAGCTCAAAAAAACAACCTTTTACATAACTGAAAAAATCATAAATAATATAACAGATCAAAAGACTCCAGATTATCACATAATCAATAATTCCGTGTCAAATAAAATATAGTTTAATCATGATTATATTTTATTATAAACCATACGGCTTTCTTTAGGGTATTTTTTCTGATATATATATATTTATGGATAACATCAAAGACAAATTCCCCAATGTTCCCGAAAGAATATCCGGCCTCGTTAATTTGGCATATAACCTGTGGTGGAGCTGGCATCCGTCAGCAAGGATGCTCTTTAAAATGCTGAGCCGCCAGGCCTGGAAAGAAGGCGCCCATAATCCCGTCAAACTTCTGAAGGAGCTCTCAAGAGAAACCCTTGAATTATCAGCAAATGACCCTCACTACCTGCATCACTACGATATTGTTATTGCTAGGTTCCAGAAAGAAATGGGGACTAAAATCTGCTGGTTTTCGGAAAACATCAGTGACGCCCAATGCATGCCGATTGCCTATTTTTCTGCTGAATACGGGCTGCACCGCTCACTCCCCTTTTATGCCGGCGGATTGGGCTTTCTGGCAGGGGATTATCTCAAGGAGTGCAGCGACACCGGGGTTCCTTTAGTAGGGATTGGATTTATGTATCCTGAAGGATATCTGAGGCAGAAGATCCGCACTGACGGCTGGCAGGAAAATACAGATGAAAAACTTGAGCGGGATGCGGCCCCGATATCAAGGGTTCTTAACGAAAAAAACGAACTGCTTATTGTCAAAGTTCCTTTTCTCGATCCGCCTGTCTACATAACGGCATGGAAAGTGTTAGTCGGCCGTGTATTGCTTTACCTTATAGATACGGACATAGAGATGAATGACCCGTGGAACAGGGCCATATCATCAC
>JACQXH010000219.1 GCA_016208845.1 Nitrospirota bacterium
CACTATCGTGGGATTCAGGTCGCCCGGTTTAGGAAGGAACTGATAACTTGGCGCCTCGACCACAACATTTATGGCCCTCTCGCCCACTTCCGGGTCTCTGTAAGAAGACATGTGATGTCCTTTCTTAAACTCATGCATATGACAGTCCTGGCAGGTCTGAGAACCTCCGGAGGGGATATAGGAATGCAGGTAACTCCCGTAAAGTGTTGCGCATTGCGAGGGATTAGGCTGATCAAAATTCGCGCCGAGGCCATGGCACTGTCCGCACATTACAGCCTCTCGCATTATGGGGCTTTTCTTGTGCGATGAATATTTTTCGTCTGGATGCTCGCCATCCTTATTGCCGTAGACAACATTGTTTTCCGGCTCTCCGTCATGAAATTTGTGAATGAGCGCCTTCTTGTTGTGGCAGATCAGGCAATTGATATTGACTTTTTTCAGTTTTTCCGCATCGCCGTCAATGGCCGCCTGCGCTATCTCCCTTACAACCTCGTCAGTTGCATCTTCTATTTGAGGCAAATGACATTTCAGGCACTGCATCAGGTGTTCTTTCTTTATGTCGCCGACGCTCTTCACCCCGGACCTTTTCTGCTCTTTCATAAGGCCGTCCACTATTGCGAGCTTAATGGTGGCCATGGTTCTTGGTGTTCCTACCAAAGAGAACGCATGGAGCGATTTTGACCATTCCTCATATTCCTGTTCATGACATTCCTTACAGCTTGACACCTCATACATCTCTGCAAGCTCGTCAATGGTCTTTGCCTTTTCTGCCGCAAATGTCATTGCAGGAAGTGAGATTAGAGTTAAAACCAATACTAATTTCAGAAGTCTCATTAGTCCTCCTTTCAAAGAAATCTTGGCTTGATAGGGTTGCTGAACCTCTGTTCCTTATTTTGTTGCTATTTATTCAAAAAATAGCAGACAAAGGCCCTTATGTCAATAAAACATATAAAAATATAATTATTTCAAATAAATTGATCCAGGGACATTCTGTAATTCAGATTGCCGCCAGAAAATATCTTTATAACCAATAATTCCAATGCCCCCGATTATGTGCTAAGATTATTTGTAAAGACTCAGGTGTATAGCCTGTATGTGTTTAGTTTTTCTGGTAGATAGTCTGTAGGTATTTTGCCTTTTAGCTAACAGACTTCAGACCAATGACCTAAAGAACCCCTTACCTGACAGACTACAGACTAATAACCTAAATAACCTTAGTAGATTAAAAAATGTTTGAAGAATCATGGCAGATCGGCAGGATAATTGGCATACCTGTAAGGGTCCACTTTTCATGGTTCATTATTTTTGGCCTCATTACGTGGGCGCTGGCCACTCAGTATTTCCCGCAGGTCGCACCTGAACTGCCTCATGCCACTAATTGGCTGAGGGGGGCCATAGCTGCTCTCCTGCTTTTTCTTTCAGTTATAATCCACGAACTGTCTCATTCATTTGTTGCCAGGAGGTACCAAATACCGATTACAAGCATAACGCTATTTATCTTTGGCGGAGTGGCCCGGTTGCAAAAAGAGCCTTCAAGCCCAAGGGCTGAATTATACATGGCCCTTGCCGGCCCTTTTTCAAGTTATTTGCTCGGCATATTTTTTTTCATTCTCCACAGACTTCTTGGTAATTATCACGGACTGCAGGCTATAGCCTTTTATCTCCTGCAGCTTAATTTCATTCTTGGCACATTCAATCTTATCCCGGGATATCCCATGGACGGCGGACGCGTATTAAGGGCCTTCTTGTGGCAGAGATCCGGGGATTATCTTTCTGCAACAAAAAAGGCCTCAAAGGCAGGAGAGCGCATTGCCCTGATCTTCATAGCAATCGGCTTTGTCTCTCTTCTTTCCGGTTATTTTGGAAGTATATGGTTTCTGCTTATAGGATGGTTCCTGTACACATCTGCGCAGTCAAGTTATCGGCAGGCAGATGCTAAAGGTATTTTATCAGGGGTGAAGGTCAGGGACGTCATGACAGCCGATGTTGTGACTGTCAATGCACACTCACCTTTGTCAGAGGTCATTGACGATTATTTTTTAAGATATGGCTATAACGGCTTTCCCGTTGTTGACGGTGAAGATATAGCCGGTATTATTAGCCTCAGGGATGTAAAAGAACTGCCAAAGGAGAGATGGGCTTCGACATCTGCCAAAGATGTAATGCATTTATTTGACAGGTCCCTCGAAGCGTCTGAGGACGACGATGTGTCAGTAATTCTCGACAGGATGATCAATGAGGACAAAGGCAGATTGATCGTTATAAATAATGGAAAATTGTCCGGGCTGATAACGCGTTCCGGCATAATAAAATTCCTGCAAATCAAAGGAGAGCTTAAATAGGGGATTGGGGGTTAGGGATTGGTAAAAAACTGAACCTCAATCACTGATCCCTGACACCTGCCTTTAATATACTGCTGCTTCCAAAGCTCATTTTACAGTTGGATTCTTCGTGCTTAGATGTTAGAATTAAACTCAACAAACATAAATGTTTAAATTCAGAACAAAAGAAATAAAACGCTTCGGGGTAATAGTCGGGGCCATGGCCAAGTACGGCTTTGGCTCTGTTGTCACCAGGCTCCACCTGAGGGAAAAGATACCATTAATGGAGCGCATACTCATACGCCTGAAAGTGCTGGAGACCGAGTTATCTCCTTCCAAACGTCTCCGCAAGATGTTCGAAGATCTCGGCACTACATTCATAAAATTAGGGCAGGTGCTAAGTCTGAGAAGGGATATCCTTCCTGATGAGTACATCATCGAACTGGAAAAACTGCAGGACATGGTCGCGCCCATACCGATAGAGACCGTTAAAGAGGCCGTACGCAAAGAACTGGGAAGGCCGGTCGAAGAATTATTCGCCGCTTTTGAAGAGAGGCCTTTGGCAGCAGCTTCCATTGCACAGGTACACAAAGCAGTGCTGAAAGACGGCAGAGAGGTCGTCCTGAAGATCCAGAGGCCGGAAATAGAGGAATTGATCAGAATAGACCTGGATCTCCTTGGATACATAGCAAGGCGCATCGTAAAATATATCCCTGAGAGCAGACTGTATGATCCGGAAGGCCAGGTGGAGGAAGTGAAAAAAACCATACTCAAAGAACTTAATTTTGAGACAGAAATGGGGCATGCCCGGAGGTTTGGGGAAAATTTTGCCGGAAGCCAGGATGTCTATGTTCCAGCAGTGATGAGTGAATTTTCAAGCAGGCGCATACTTACGATGGAAATGAGTCTTGGTCAAAAGATGTCAGATATCTATGGAGAAGACCCCCTTTTCAAAAAAGCAATAGCGGGGAAACTCGTTGATTCCTATTTAAAGCAGGTCTTTAAAGACGGGTTCTTCCATGCAGACCCTCACCCCGGCAATATCATTGTCCTTGAAGACGGGAGAATATGTTTTCATGACTTTGGGATGATGGGATATTTACACCCTGATATAAGGGAGAATCTGGCAGACTGGCTCCTGGCATTCTTGGACAAGGACTTTGATGCTGTTGCAGATGTATATCTTAGGATCGCAACTTTCGGCGAGGGATTTAACCGCAGTACTTTCAAGAAAGACATTGGAAATTTTGTAGAGGAATATTACAACCTCCCTTTAAAAGAATTTTCCTTTGCTTCAATTATGGAGAAGGCTATAAGTACAGGAAGGGCACACAATATAAGCGTTCCGGCAGACTTTCTGCTTCTTGGAAAGGCATTTATGACAGTCGAATCCATGGTCAGAGAGCTGGATCCTGAGTTTAATCTTGTAGAAAGCATAAAACCCTATGCAAAAGCTCTTATGAAGAACAAATTATCCCCTTTCAGGCTTGCCAAGGAAGGGGTTAAATTTCTGCTTGACATGCAGAAAGTATTTAAAGAGGCTCCAAAGGCATTAGAAGTTTTTCTAAATAATGTGAAAGAGGGCAAAGGCGGAGAATTGAAGATCAAACATGAGAAACTCGAAGACCTTGAAAACCGCATAGACAGGTCCAGCAACCGCCTTGCATTTGCTATTGTTGTGGCTTCCATCATAATAGGCTCATCATATATCGCCCAGTACCGGATAGGGCCTCAGATATGGGGGTTTTCTGCTTTAGGTATAATAGGTTATACGATAGCAGGGCTTCTTGGATTGAGACTTGTATGGGCTATTATTAAATCCGGCAGGCTTTAAGATAAATGCCTTATTAGCCACGGATTTGCACGGATAAACACTTATCTGCCTGCCGGCAGATAAGTGCAGATTTAACAAATCAGAAGTCATGAAGTTGGGAAGCTGAGAAGTTATGATCCTAAGCTTCTTATTTTCTTAACTTCTTTTAGTTTCCGTGTCAATCTGCGTAAATCTGTGGCTGACTACTGTTTTTGATGCATGTCAAACAAAATGACAGTGCGTCAGGAATATTTCATTTGACTTTAGCAGGACTTATTTGAGAACATAAGACGAGGTATTGGAACATAAATATGAATAATCTACAGCGAACGGCAGCATGACATTCGCAAAGATCAGGGAGATCGCAAAATCAAAAGGCATCAATACCCTTAGGATGAAAAAAGCCGACATTATAAAGGCCATCCAGACGGCAGAAGGCAACTTCAATTGTTTCGGCACAGCTGTATCAGGATATTGTGACCAGCAGGGCTGCATCTGGATAGATGATTGTCTCGGCCATTAATACGCCTGTCCCGCTTTCTAATAAATAATTTGTATTTTTCTTTTTAAAGCAAAAGAAGGCTTCATCTTATTCACATTTCAAACTTCATCGAGGCAAGCCCTGATTCCTATTATTTTCATCTGAACTGCCGGGCGCACGAAATTGTCAACCGCAGATTTTTATATTAACATTGAACTTAGAGTATCACAAAAGAGGGTAAAAAATGAAAGTCACAGACCCGGTATGCGGAATGACGATAGAAGCGGAGGAATCTGCCGCTGCATCTGAGTACAAAGGCACTACTTATTATTTTTGCGCAAAATCATGTAAAACAAAATTTGATAAAGAACCTGAGACCTTTATCAACAAAAAACGTCCCCTGATAAATATTGCAATTGCTCCAAAGATGGAGGCTGCTCCAAAAGGAGCTTTGCACACCTGCCCGATGCACCCTGAGGTGCAGAAATCAGGATTTGGCTCATGTCCAAAGTGTGGTATGGCGCTTGAACCTGTTGCTTTTGCCCTGCCATCTTCAAAAACAGAATGGACCTGCCCGATGCATCCAGAAGTCGTGCGTGATGAACAAGGCAGCTGTCCGGTTTGCGGCATGGCGCTGGAACCAAAAACAATTTCGTCTGACGAAGAAAATCCTGAAGTTACAGACATGACCCGGCGTTTTTGGGTCAGTCTTGTTTTATCTGTTCCCGTTGTGCTGATCGCAATGAGACATATAATCCCCGGAATGACTGCCATTGAGCGCATAATACCGCCGGATATTCTCAGATGGCTCGAATTTATCCTTGCCACACCTGTAGTGCTATGGGGCGGCTGGCCTTTTTTTGTACGCGGGCTGCAGTCGGTGATAAACCACAGTCCCAATATGTTTACGCTGATCGGCCTTGGTACAGGCGTTGCTTATGTCTATAGTGTTGTTGCCGCGCTTTTTCCGGATATCTTCCCTGTATCTTTTCGCAGTGAGAGCGGGGAAGTCGGCGTATATTTTGAAGCCTCTGCTGTTATTGTGACACTGGTCCTTCTGGGTCAGGTCCTTGAACTGAGGGCGCGAAGTAAAACAGGAGCGGCAATAAAGGCGCTCCTTGGACTGGCCCCAAAGACAGCGCGAAAGGTAAGAGACGGGAAAGAGGAAGATATTCCCCTTGAGCATGTAATTCCGGGCGACCTGCTCCGCGTGCGTCCCGGAGAAAAAGTCCCGGTTGACGGCGTGGTAGAGGAAGGGTCCAGCTCTGTTGACGAGTCCATGGTCTCAGGCGAACCGGTCCCTGTACAGAAACAGAAAGGGGACCGTGTTATCGGTGCGACCGTGAACGGCACCGGAGCGCTGATAATGAAAGCTGAGAAAGTGGGCTCAGACACCCTCCTGGCGCAGATCGTTCAAATGGTTGCTGAGGCGCAACGCAGCCGTGCCCCGATCCAGAAGCTTGCCGACATTGTGGCAGGTTATTTTGTGCAAACCGTTATCTCAATTGCCATCATAACCTTTATAGTCTGGGCATGGATCGGCCCTGAACCCCGTTTTGTCTATGCGCTAATAAATGCGATCGCTGTGCTTATTATAGCGTGTCCCTGCGCCCTTGGTCTTGCAACACCGATGTCGATAATGGTTGCTACAGGAAAAGGTGCGACATTGGGTGTGCTTTTTAAAAATGCCGAGGCCATTGAGGTCATGAAAAAAGTGAATACCCTTGTAGTCGATAAGACAGGCACTCTCACCGTGGGAAAACCGAAGCTCGTCGAGATAGTACCGTCTTCAGGATTTGATGAAAAGGAAATGCTAAAACTTGCGGCAAGCCTTGAACGCGGAAGCGAACATCCTCTTGCAGCAGCTATCGTTAAAGGGGCCGAAGAAAGAGGTGTCGCTTTGGCAAACGCAGGGTCTTTTGAATCAATCACCGGCAAGGGAGTTACCGGCACTATTGAGGGGAAGAAAATATCGCTCGGCAACAGAAAACTCCTTGAAGACCTCGGAATTGACCCTGGCGGTCTGTCTGAAAAAGCGGAGATCATGCGCTCTGATGGACAGACGGTGATGTTCGTTACAGTGGATGGAAAGGCTGCAGGGCTTGTAGGAGTTGCAGATCCTATAAAGGAAACCACTGCTGAAGCAATTGCAGGGCTTCATAAAGATGGCGTTAAAGTTGTAATGCTCACGGGTGACAGCAGGACTACTGCACATGCTGTTGCGAAAAAATTAGGGCTTGACGATGTGGTTGCAGAGGTGCTCCCCGGCCAGAAGGCCGAGGCAGTAAAGCGCTATCAAAATGAAGGGCGTATTGTCGCGATGGCCGGTGACGGCATCAACGACGCCCCGGCGCTCGCTCAGGCACATGTCGGTATTGCCATGGGGACCGGCACAGATGTGGCAATGGAAAGCGCCGGCGTGACGCTGGTGAAAGGTGATCTCAGGGGCATACTAAGAGCACGGCTTTTAAGCAGGGCTACAATGCGG
>JACQXH010000230.1 GCA_016208845.1 Nitrospirota bacterium
AAGGCACAAAGAGGAAATTGAGGTCATGGTCAAGGGGCCAAAGGACGTTCAGCCCCCCCTGCTTCCTGCAGAAGATCCTTCCATAACCACATCGCGGCCTGCAAGACCGATCCCCCCTCCCGGAACAAGCCACGTAGGAATGCCAGGCGCAGGATCTCAGCCTCCGGCCGAAGAAACTATGACTTCTGAAGATCCTGGCCAGCAAACGTCAGGCCCGGTTCACCCAAGATTTTCAAGACGGCCGGTCCATGAATCTTTTGGTACACCTTTGACCCCTCCTCCGCCTATCAGCCCTACTTTTGAGGATAGTAATCAAGATAAAGCAAATACGAAATAAACAGCGAGCATTAAGCCTAATATAAGCATTTGGCCTTGCCTGCTACAGATGGGAGAAAAACAAGTTTAGCCACGGATGAACACAGATTAACACAGATTTTGATTTAGGGATTGGTAAAAAAAATAATCTGCCTGACCCTCGCGAGCGGGTCGTATCGACTTGCCCCATGAACCCAGCCTTTTAATGATCCGCGATAACTCAGTTTTTAGGATAAAAAAAGGGTCGCTTTTGCGACCCCTTTTAATGACATCTTAAATTATAAACGCATATTATGTGTTTCTTTTATTTTTCTTAAGGAAACGCCTGCCTGCCATAACTGCTCCGCCTGTAACAAAAAGGATAGAGCTTATCGGTTCAGGAACAACCGGGCCGTGAGTTATACTGACATTGCTGTAACCTGGAGTCCCTGAAACGTCAAGGCCATTACTGTTATAACCAAGCCCCAAAGGTGCATAATGTTCTTCGCCATATCTTACATCAATGTATCGTACGCTTGAACTGTTGGGAGCAATATCGCCGAACCAGTAAGCAGCATCACCACTGCTGTCAACGCCGTCCCACGTGTTGGCTGCAAGTATATTTCCTTTCCAGTCAAAGGAGGTTTGTTCAAAGGCCAAAATCGTATTCCACATTGATTGGCTTGAAGTATTTGTGATACTGACTCGCAGGTCCTTATTAATACCGTAAGCATATGACCACACAACTGAGACAGCCGAATCAGTAGTGGCCCAAGATGGACTGGATCCCCCATGCTCGTCAACCAATGAAATATTCCCGGGGTCCAGTCCCTGTCCTGCGATGTCCGTAAAGGTATCAGCTACAAGATTAGCCGTTGCAGCATGAGGAGCGCATAAGATTGCCATGACAAGAATTGGCACTGTTAGAAAAAATTTAACGCATTGCATAAACATCTACCTCCTTTTTATTTGAAAAATTTACTTTAGTTTCAAAATAGTCAAATTACGTCGTAATTTAAATTAGTGTTTAGCAGGATCACCTGGAAAACTGTCACACAGATCACCAAAGCCGTCGAGATCTGTATCTAATTGATTAGGATTAGCGATAGTCCGGCAGTTATCACAGACATCCCCTACCGCGTCACCAATATAGCCGTAATTAAAACCATAACCAAAATACTGGCCATTTAAATAATGCGCCATAATTTCATCTTGTGTTAATGCTCTGTCATATACTGCCATTTCGTCGAGGCCACCGCCCCAATAGTAGCTTCCTCACGTGCCGCTGATCTCAAAAGGACCACCGCGAACCCAGGCATTCACTATGTTTTCCGTGTAAGAGCCTGACATGCCTTCAACTCCATTCACATATACTTTGATATTCTTTCCGTCAGTAAGATCCCCATCATAAGTGCCCACAATATGGCTCCATGCATTCTTGGCAAAGGACGCGTTGTATCCTTTATTATTATCATAGTGGTTTATAAAGAAAGCCATGTGGCTTGAGTTAGTGCCATACTGAGGCTGATAGTAAAGTCCATAGCCGTCATCATACCAGTGATAATTGTTTCCATCTCCATCTGTATCTATACAGGTCCATACATTATTGATCTTAACCCACTTCTCACATCCGTAAGAACTCTTTATCCCTATTGTGGCCCATTCAGGCGCATAGTGGTCTAAAGTGTCTTCTCCGTATACCCACACCTCTATTGACATTTTTTTACCGGTAATGCTCAAGTTTCCTGAATTGTCCACAATAGTCACATCGCTGCGCTGGGCTCCCTTAAACCAGAGGGCGCCGTTAATCTGGCCTGTGCCCCAGGTGGCGTTATAAATAGTCCCGTCATTGAGCTTCACAGTATCATAACCGACAAATCCCTGGCCTTCCTCAAATTTCCAGTATGCACGCATCCCGGGAACAGCTCCGTCACTCTCCGCCTGGTCGGGGTTAGGAATATTAATACAGTTATCACAGATATCGCTGATGCCGTCTGCATCTGCATCATTTCCTTCATCGATAGCCCCATCGCAATCATCATCTAAGCCATTACAAATCTCAGTGCTGGGAACGCAGACCGCGCTTGCTGCAGCGGGAAAAGTGCCGCACATTAATAATGCGGCTAAAAACAAGATTAGATAGCTAATTTTGTTTTTCATAATGAACCCCCAATAAAAAAAGGTTAATACAATAAATTTTTTCTCCCAACCCGGAAGAAAAAGTTGAAGTGAAATTTTCAGAGCCTAATATTTTTTGTTTTGAAAGATTACAGGACTTAGTATCTTTGATTAACTTTTACATATATGCAGCATGCTTGTCAAGTGTTATTTACAAATCTTATAGGGTTCATAGGAATATTCAATAGTGCTGTTTAATGTGAATTATAAGGGATGCCGTTGAACAAAGAAAAACTTTCCCTATTTCTGATTTAAGTTAAAAAAACACCTTATTAAACCCTGGCCGCCTCAGGCGGCACCACATGATAGTATTAAGCTATAAGGCGTGTAAACCACTGAGTCACAGAGAAAACATTCAACAAAAACTCCGTCAGACCTCAGCTTCGTGTTCATCCAGAAGTCTTGCCCCTTCAAGGAGGATGTAATCATTTGATTCTGATACATTATCTGGAGGGAATTCTTTTATGGGCTCTATGCGGAAATTGCCGTCATCCTGCCAGCGGATTACTTTATAAACAGCGTCCGCGCCTTTATCGTCTCCGCACTCGGCATAAACTATCCTGCCCTGACGGAAGAAAATGTCGGCCTGACTGCCTCTGCTGTGCTCGACCTGCATTCGGACATTTTTTGCTCCGCTTCCAAGGGATTGCACAAGATCTACAAAAGAAAGATCGCTGAATGTGGCGCTGAATCCATGACCTGCCGGAGACGCAGCACCCTTTTCTCTCAGCGAGAGTGTTCTGGAGATCCTGGCAACGGCTATCTCTGCATTGATGGGCAGTGTTATAACATCGCTGAACCATGTATCCATGAGGTTCAGGAGGAAAGACGGCTCACATCTTCGGGTCACGGCAAAAAGAACTGTAAAGGTTTCGCCGGCATCTTCCCTTATGTATCGGCAAAACTCATTGGCTTTGGATAATGAGTCATCGACATATATCAATATTGCACCGGGCCTTCTGCGCAGGTACAGTTTCCGCGCCTCCTGCAGATTCTGTGCCTCAACTATTCTGAACCCATGGTTGTTGAGCTTGGTATTGAGATTTGAAGAAAGAGAAGCAGCCTCTCCAACAATAAAGATATCCCGGCCGGCGCCGGTCATCTTGCCGGATTGATCAAGCGTCCTGATATACGCTTCCACAACTGATGATGAGGCCAGACGCCCTGCCTGCCGGCGGATCCTGGATTTAAGGATATCAAGATTTCCGCGGGAATCATTGCCTGTATTTCGAAGAATATGATGCCTGTACCATGCAAGGGCCAGAATGCCTGCTCCGATGGCCGGTTCCTGTTTATCGTCTTTCAATTCCGGGCTGTCTTTATCGGATGCATCAGTCTTTAAGTAATTCAGACATGCTGTTATATCCCATGGAAAATCGAGAGACTTTGCAAGATGTATGGATGTATCGATGTCACTGAACATATTTGATATCTCTGAGCCGGAGGCATCCATCTCGTGTTCTGATGTATTAATTGATGGTGTCAGGAGGTAAACGGCGATCCGAAGGCCGTCGGTCGCAATACGACTCAGTCCCATGGTACGGCTGACCTCGATGATCTCATTGGAAATTAACGCATAAGGCAAGGGATGTGACATGCGCTGTTCAGCAATATATTGCACCGCTTTTAGCAGACATTCAAGCATCTTATTGTATGGAGCTGAGTTTTCCATAAGTGCGCTTCCTACGGTCCGGAAGACAGTCACTTCCGGGAGAAGGGCATGACGGCCCTGCCCTGCTATAAAAGCATCGAATTCCTCTTTAGCATCCCCGGAGACAAGTATGCGATGGAAGGGTTCTGACATAAGAGATTCAGCGATCTTAGCGGTCGCTGTCAAAACAGATAAATTAAACCCCTCCCGCTCGAAAATAGACGGAAGGGTGTTTTTGAGAAATACCTGCTTAGTAAACATGAGGACCCGGGAATTGGGTTGTGATCTGCCCGGATGAATCTGCAGCCCCGGAGCGTCTTCTTCATCTTCAAACAAGTCAGGAAGGTCTATAATGTGGTTCATTGAAGGCGGTTGCCGGTGCCCCCGGTAGTAGAATGCTATGCGGCTGCGGATAACCGTCTCCGGCGCTATATTAGCAATGACCTTAGAAGCCCCGCTGGCCCGCTTGACAGCAGAAATGGCGCTCATATTTCCAGGCTCGGCCATTGCGACATGCAGTATGCCTTTTTCATGTTCAAACTGAAATGGTATGGCTGCGTTCTCTTCCGCAATGTTCACTGGAATTTTTTCAACAACTTCCGTAGGTATATCATAGCCGCTCAGCAGGATGCCGCTTACTTCGAACTGTTCTGACAAGGCCTGAATAAGCTGCTCCTCTGTAAGAAAACGGTAATACATCAGGTGTGCCCCAAGCTTCCCGCCCCGGGATTTCTGGCGGAGCAGGGCCTTTTTTATTTGCCCCTCATTGATTAAGCCCATACGCAGAAGAATCTCGTCCAGTCTGACTTTCTTCACGAGGTTTTATGCGGCGCTGTTTCAGCCGGCTGCTCCTTTCGGGCGGTCATGAATTCCTGCGGATTTTCGGCGTGAAGGACGGCCTCTTCTGCCGTAATGATCTTCTGTGAGACAAGTTCTTTCAGGTGATGCTCCAGTTTCTGCATGCCGAGCTGTCTGCCTGTGACAAGGGCGTTGCTTATCTGCTGCAATTTGGATTCGCGGATCAGATTACTGATGGCCGATGTCTTGATCATTATCTCCAAAGCAGCGACCCTTCCGGAGCCGTCGGCTCTTTTTACAAGCTGCTGACAGCAGGTGCCTGCGAGCACCTCTGACAATGCCATCCTGACCTGGTCCTGCTGATTTGCCGGGAAGACATCCATTATGCGGCTGACCGTCTGGGCAGCGGACCTTGTATGAAGGGTCCCCAGCACGAGAAGGCCTGTCTCTGCCGCTGTAAGCGCCAGGGATATTGTTTCATTGTCCCGCATCTCGCCTACGAGGATAACGTTCGGGTCTTCCCGCAGTGTTGAGCGCAGGGCGCTGGCAAAAGACCTGCTGTGATGGCCTATCTGTCTCTGGTTGATCAGGCAATTCTTGTTTGCATGGATATACTCAACAGGGTCCTCAAGAGTGATAATATGGTAGTTCATGTGCTCATTCAGGTAATCCACCATAGCAGCCAGCGTTGTTGTCTTCCCAGAATTGGTCGGACCGGTTACCAGGATGAGGCCGCTTTTTTGCGATAATAATTTTTTGAGAGCCTCCGGGAACCCCAGTTCGTCCAGCGTCGGAATCTTATTAGGTATTATCCTGAAAGCGGCTCCCAGGCCCTCATGCTTTCTGTACATATTAATCCGGAATCGCGCAATCTCCGGCATTGTATAAGTGAAGTCGATCTCTCCCTCATCTTCCAGTTCTTTGATCTGTCTGTCAGAGAGCATTTCATATAGCAGAATTTTGACCTTTTCAACGCTCATGACGCGGTGTTTAGTCGGTTCCAGTGCGCCATGAATTCGCAAAATAGGCGCATAACCGTCGCCGAGATGAAGGTCAGACGCGCCGGCTTGATGCATGACCTTTAAAAAAGAATCAATTCTTGGCATGTCAAGTATAATTCATATAAATACACATATATGTTTATATATATATTCGGCAGCAGCAAGGCTCTTCTTTAGGTATTGTTATACACAGATAGCCTCTTGCAAAAGTCCCTGCAAAATTATTTGGGCCGTCATACCCGTGAAAACGGGTATCCAGAAGCCTTTGTTTTTCAAAGAAACTGGATTCCCGATTACTACCTCGGGAATGACAAAACAAGACATTTGCAAGAGCCTCACAGCGACTTAAATTATTCCGCATAACATATCAGATTGCCGTCATGCCGGCTTGCCTGTGCCCGATGTTTGGGTATCCGGCATCCTTCTTTCAGGAAAGTCGGCACGACTCGTTCCGAGATTCCCGACAAGCGGGAATGACGAATAATGCGGCAATTATTATGTCGCTATGATTAATATGCTATTGTATGAGTGAAGACATCAGACAGACCCGAGGGTCGAAAGCTGGCGGTTAACTCATGGCGCGGTTGACTTTAAAAGTTGTATTCTGTTAACTTTGAAGGCTCATTTATTTCCAAGGCGGTGTAGCTCAGTCGGTTAGAGCATACGGCTCATATCCGTAGTGTCGCTGGTTCGAGTCCAGCCACCGCCACCAAACTACCGCTTTCTATCTCTGGCGGGCTGGATGCGGATCCTTCTGCCGTTCATGACCGTATTGTCAACGGCATCTATGATCTTATCTGCAATGTCATGAGGGACCTCTACAAAACTGAACTTATCAAAGAGCGCTATATTGCCGATCTTTTTACCGGGGATATTTGCGCCAGTGGCAATGGCCTTGACGATCTCGCCAACCTTTACATTATCTTTCCTGCCAATGGTCATAAAAAGCCTTACCATGTTTTTCCCTGAGGACAGATCAGGCAGTCCTATCTCCTCGACATCTTCGACCTCTGCATTGGATAGAATAAGGCCGAGCGCTGAAGCGGCTATATCATGAAGAGAATACTTGCCTGAAAGTTCATCGACAAGAGCAAAATACTCAATATGTTTTTCATTCTCAATTATCTGATCTATCTCAGACAGTATTTCCTGCTCGCGCGCCTTTTTGACCTCTGCTATGGTCGGCAATTTTGCCTTTTTAATTTTTGTCTTAGCCGTTATTTCTATATTCTTTAGCTGTCTGAACTCTCTTGGTGTGACAAAGGTGATCGCAATGCCTGATTTGCCGGCCCGGCCCGTCCTTCCAATGCGGTGGATATAGCCGTCAGGGTTTTGAGGTATGCTGTAGTTAATGACGTGGGACACATCAGGAATATCCAGGCCTCTTGCCGCGACATCAGTTGCAACAAGTATGTCAATATCGCCTTTTCTGAATCTATCCATCATCTCATCCCGGTGAGACTGCGTAAAATCCCCGTGTATGGCCCCAGCGTAATATCCCATCTGCTGCAGTTTGCCTGAGACCTCGTCCACTTCTCTTTTTGTGTGGCAGAAAACGAGGGTAAGGGCCGGTTCTTCTACATCAAACAATCTTGTAAGCGCTTTTATTTTGTCCTCATTTTTTACTTCATAAAAAACCTGATTGATCTTGGACACGATCATGTCCTTGGCATCTACTGAGACCTTCTTCGGGGTTTGCATGTATTTGGAGGCAATACGAATAATCTCCTTAGGCATTGTGGCTGAAAATAACATAGTCTGTCTGTCAGCAGGAGTTTCTTTCAGAATGGTCTCTATATCCTCAATAAAACCCATATTGAGCATTTCATCTGCCTCATCAAGGACCAGGATCCGGATCTTTTTGAGGATAAGGGTTTTTCTTTTTATGTGGTCAATGACACGGCCCGGAGTGCCGACTACTACATCAACCCCCTTTTGAAGGGACCTTATCTGTCTCTCAATTGATTGGCCGCCATAAATGGGGACCGTCAATATGCCCTTGTTTTTGCCAAGTTTGTTTAATTCTTCCGCGACCTGCACGGCAAGCTCACGGGTAGGCTCAAGGATAATTGCGTATGGTATTTTGCCTTTTTTCCCTTTTTCTATGATCGGG
>JACQXH010000231.1 GCA_016208845.1 Nitrospirota bacterium
AGGCTGTTCAGGATAAATGTGTCTATCGACAGCCCGCTTGCAGAGAAAATTTCAAGGGTTTACGCAGCCCACTCTGAATATTTTGATGAAGAGGCAAAGCAGTTGTTCAATCTCGAGAGCAGGGACGCATTAAGGATACACTTTACCCGAAGGATGGAAGATTCAATAGCGCTCAATAAGATAAAGAGAGAAGCAATTATCATTGCCAGCTCCGGCATGTGCGAGGGAGGCAGGATAAAACACCATCTTAAACATAATCTCT
Source organism: Nitrospirota bacterium (assembly GCA_016208845.1). Lineage (GTDB taxonomy): Bacteria > Nitrospirota > Thermodesulfovibrionia > UBA6902 > BMS3Bbin08 > JACQXH01. The sequence continues at coordinate 263 of JACQXH010000231.1, forward strand.
GGAGAAAAGAGTCCAGCATCGTGTTTGTGGGATTTCAGGCCCATGGTACCCTGGGAAGGGAAATTGTCGATGGGGTCAGGTATGCTGATGTGCTTGGTGAAAAGATAGCGGTGAGGGCGGGCATTCACACTCTCGGAGGTTTCTCGGCCCATGCAGATCAGACAGAGCTCCTTGAGTGGATATCCAAATTTAAAAACGCGCCTGAGGTCTTCATAGTGCACGGCGAAGAAAAGGCGTCACTGGATTTTCAGGCTCAGATAAATGAGAGGTTTAAATATAAAACCCATGTGCCTCAAATGGGCGAGGAGTTTGAGATATAAAGATAGGATCAATTAGCCGCGGATCTGCGCAGATGGACACGGATTCCTTAATTACGATCAACTAAGAAGTGTCATTCCGGCTTGTCCGGAATCTTCTTGCAAACAATATGAGCAATAAAGGAATGATTCCGGATACCCAAACATCGGGTACAAGCAAGCCGGAATGACAATGCGTGTACATTCTCTTTCCCGTTATAGGCTACTTTGTTTTTTCCAATTTATTTAGAATCAACCCATATTTTTAATTTTATCAGCGGTTATCCGTGTTCATCCGTGGCAAAACTATTTATTTATTCTGTCAATGGCCGTGGCGGAAATGAATTCAGTCAAAGAGTTGACGCAATTGAAGTAATATGGCAATATAGTCTTAATGAACCGCATATTAATCATAGACGATGAACAATCTGTCAGGGACCTTTTGACGGATTTCCTTCAGACCAAGGGGTTTGAAGTCCAATCGGTTGCAGACGGAAGGTCAGGCATTAATCTTTTAACCGAAGACAAATTTGACATCTTCCTGCTCGACATTATGATGCCGGACATGACCGGCCTCGATGTATTGAAAGAACTGTCCGCTCTTAAGATCAACCTGCCGTCTATAGTTATAACTGCATTCGGCACTGTGCAGACCGCGGTTGACGCGATGAAACTCGGCGCCTTTGACTATATAACCAAACCATTCATACTTGATGATATATTGATAGCGATAAACAGGGCTATAAATGTCTCCAAACTTCAAAACGAGAACATCAAGCTGAAAAAAGAATTAAAAAAAGAATATGGCTTTAATAAGATCATTGGGACCTCCCCGCAAATCCAGGACGTTATAAAATTTATAGAAAAAATAGCTGACACAGACAGCACGGTGCTTATCACCGGCGAAAGCGGCACTGGCAAAGAACTTGTTGCCAAGACCCTGCATTATTACAGCTCAAGGGCACAGAAATCTTTTGTGCCGCTGAATTGCGCGTCTATTCCAAAGGACATCCTTGAGTCTGAACTCTTTGGCCATGAAAAAGGGGCATTTACAGGCGCCATTAATACGAGGATCGGGCGGTTTGAGCTTGCTAATTTCGGCACCCTTTTTCTTGATGAGATAGGCGACATGCCGCCGGCGCTGCAGGCAAAACTTCTCAGGGTGCTTCAGGAAAAAGAGTTCGAGAGGGTCGGCGGCGTGAGGACCATCAAGGTCGATGTCAGGATAATTGCAGCGACCAATAAAGATCTGGAAAAGGCTGTAAAGGATGGAGAGTTCAGGGAAGACCTTTATTACAGGCTTAATGTCATACCAATTCACCTTCCGCCTCTGAGGGAGATAAAAGAGGATATCCCTTTGCTTGTAGGACATTTTGTAAATGAGATCGCAAAGAAAAAAAAGAAGGAACTGCCCAAGCTTTCCGGTGAGGTGCTGGATTGCCTTTCAGAATACGGCTGGCCGGGAAATGTACGCGAACTTGAAAACCTTTTGGAGAGATTGATAGTCCTGAAGGAAGGTGATGTGATCACGGCAGAGGACCTGCCGGAAAGGCTCCGCATCAGCAGGCCTTTATCCCATCCGGCATCCACAAGAAATTTTTCACTGCCTCTTGGCGGTGTTGACCTGAATCTGGTTCTTGACGAAATGGAGAAGAACATGATCCTTCAGGCAATGGAGATCTCTGACGGCGTCAAGAGCAAGGCCGCGAGTCTTCTGGGCCTTAACAGGACCACGCTTATTGAAAAGATGAAAAAGAAGGCCATCAACTTCAGCCCCAGGAAAGAGACCATGGGGTAGAGACAGGCGGCTCATCTCATCATCACGATGTTTTGCTTGAAGAACTCGCCGATGTCATTGAAATGACATCATTCCACTTCAAAATCCTTTAAAAATCAATATATTTCATCTGGCATATTAATTGCTTTTTTATACGTATGCTACTATTATGCGCCAGTATATTGCCAACTTCGCAGAGTAATAATCATGGAGCTCTTACCTCCCATGCGTAGAAAATATCTTCTTTTGCCTAATTTTTACGCAGTTATCTTTTTCTTATTTTTCAGTTTTGTATCAGAAGTCTTTGCTGCTGACTGGTATAATTCCTCGTGGAGTTTCCGGAAGAAGATAACAGTGCAGTCAGGCCAGGTGTCAAGCGGTCCTCACACGGATTTCCCGATGCTTGTCAATCTTGCAAGCGATGCTCAATTAGCCGCCAATGCGCAGGCTGACGGTGATGATATCCTTTTTACAAAATCAGATGGCACTACAAAACTGGACCATGAGATAGAGAGCTACACTGCAGGGACGGGCGCTTTGGTTGCATGGGTTGAGGTTAATTCCATTGATAACGGTACTGTAATTTATATGTATTACGGAAACAGCGGCGCCGGGAATCAGGAGAATGTGACAGACACATGGAACGGTAATTATGTTAACGTATGGCACAAAAAAGACCTGACTACTTCCTCTATCAAAGACAGCACGATAAATGGAAATAACGGCGATAAGGCGGCTGCCAATGAACCTATCGAAGCAGATGGCAAAATCGGCAAGGCCCAGAGTTATAGCGGAAGCAATTACATCAGCTTAAGCTCAGCTAATTTGCCTGTGGGCAATTCATCATTTACGTCATCTGCCTGGATAAATCTCCCTAATGTAAATTATGGATTCTCACCTATTGTGTGCTGGGGGGCGCAAGCCAATAATCAGGCAAACTGGACTGCTTTAGTAAGCAGTGGGAAATTGACGCATGTTTTTTATAGTAATGATCTTACGGGGGATACAGCACTAAGCAACAATACCTGGTATTATGTGGCGGTTACTTATGATGGGACTACGAGGAAGCTATATCTAAATGGTTCAGAAGATAAATCAGCCGATCCATCAAGCACTCCGGCGGTAAATGGAACCACTCTTGTCATGGGCATGGATTCGGCCTTTGACTGGGCTTTAACTGGAAAAAGCGACGAAGTACGCGTATCTGATATCGCCCGTTCAGCAGGCTGGATCGCTACAGAATACAATAACCAGTATGCCCCCGGTTCTTTTTATAGCCTGGGCAGTAATGAGAACACCTTCACATGGACCGGTGCATCATCCACTGACTGGAATACGGCAGCTAACTGGGATGTTAATGCCGTGCCCGGGGCAGGACATACAGCGGTTATTCCTGATGTCTCAGGGGGCTCTAACAGATTCCCTGTATTGGGAGGCGCAACTACAGTAACAAAC
>JACQXH010000232.1 GCA_016208845.1 Nitrospirota bacterium
GAACAGAGCGTTGTCTTTCCTACGCTACTATGGGCGCCTGTTACGGAGATGATTTTGAATGACATAAATAGAGGATACAGGAGAATGGATATAAGGCGCAAGATTTGACGGCAAAAGGTAGGTGGTTAGTTTTGGATTATATAAATAATTTGGGTGAAATTAATTTTGAACGGGGATAAAATCATTAATATTTAAAATGCTCTGTACATGCTTTTTGCCGTTTCTCCTGTTGTTTAATTACAATGAAGCGATAATATTGTTCCATGGAGCGAAAGTCACAATGATGATATTCGGAATGGGATGGCCTTGTGCAAATTATGTCACTGGACTTTTGATGAAGGATTTATAGGAGTATCAGAAGGCTATACTGTACTTGTAGCCCAACAACTAGCGAGCAAGCCTAACATGCCTGGCTTGCTTTACACACTGCAGGGGCGTTCAATCATTCCTCCGACAGATAAAGATCTTTGGCCGTCACAGGATCATCTTAAGTGGCACCGGCATGAATTTAATCTCTATTAATAAACATATGAGTTGTCCTTTTTGTAATATGAGAGACGATGAGATAGTCCTGAAAAATGATCTTTGTTACGCACGCTTTGACAAATATCCAGTCAATAAAGGGCATCTGCTTATTATTTCATTCAGGCATTTCGATAATTATTTCGATGCGACAGAGCCTCAGAAATATGTGCCGCCTCGTTGGCAAGCAGGTCCAGGATGTATCTTTTACTTTTGCCGGTATAGCCCTGTGATCAGACCCTGTAATCCCTTCGCCGTGAGAAGTTTGAGATTCGGCCTGTCTGATCGCTCTCATCCACCCTGAAAAATGAGGCATGTATGACCTCAAGCTGATGATCAAGGTTTGAGCCGACCACCCTTTCTCCTTGAAATCTGTAATCCCATCCGTATCCGACAGATTTATGTTTTTCCTCTCTGCAGGTCCTTACCTCATCCAAAAACGAAGCCGCATTGTCCAGTTGATTGCCATTGCCGGTCTTTTTCCTCAGCAGGATCGCATCCATTGCATAGCTTTTCACCAGCTTCGAATGGAGGATCTTATAAGCCTTTTCATTCGGGATGATATCGAGTCCTGCAACTTTTCCGTTGATAAAAACCAGCAGACCCTGCTGATGGGGATTATGCGTCAGGGCCTTCAGAAACTCATCAAGATCATGTTTTCTTTTTTCGAACACGTCCTTCATCGCACCTGTCTGAGAACGTACATCCTCGGTCTCTGCCATACAAAAAATACCATCCCATATTGCATGCTGGTCGGAAGCATACAGCTCATTCATCTTTAGTGAGTTTGAGACAGAAGCTGTTTTGCGGGACCTGATCTTTGATGAAAGCACCACCCCGGAATCATGCTCAGTTACTGTTATAAGCTGGTTCATCAAGGCCTCACTGAGGGTAAAATATTCCAGGCATTCATTAAGCGGGGAGAAGATGGGCAGTACCCCCATATTTTCAAACTTCTGCATCTCACCAAATGTGACTTTTGACAAATAACTCTGCAATGATGAATTCATTTATGACCCCTTCTTAAAAAGTAAATTGTTAAAATCAGCCATGTCCCCTAACACAAGAAAAATATCAGGATAGAAACCTGCTATTTTTTCGCCATAAGACCTCCTGGATATGTTGTCTGAGTTTATTTTAAATCATGACCTCCCCCAAGGGATGTCCTATGACTGGCTGTTTTACTTCCCTTTAATGTAAAATCTTTAAGGACATTTTCGTAAAGAGGACAGTGGGCCAATGGGCAATAAAGCCATCTACGAAAGATTCGCGTAAAACGAGCTGTCGGCAATTATGGGAAAGATCACCGGCATACTTGAAAAGCATATGGAGAAAGCTGATGTTATTGACCAGGCTTTGTCCTTTCAGTTCATCCAGTATTCCCCAGTTGAAGAAGCAGTATTTAAGAGCATCCTCAGTGCCTGCCTCAAAAGAAACAGCCTGATGTTTTCCTATTACTCACCTGCAAAAGACGAAAACACGGAGAGAATGGTTGACCCTTATCATTTATTGAATTACATGGGCACATGGCATCTCATCGCATATTGCCAGATAAGGAGAGACATAAGGGATTTTGTCCTCACAAGGATAAGCAATCTTGAGATGACCGACAGGAAGTTCACATTAAAAAAAGACTTCAATCTGAAAACCTTTCTTCATTCCTCGTTCGGAATCTACAAAGGCAATCGAACTGAGCTTCCCGGTGGCATCATTTATGGAAATCGAGATGGAGGTCTTGAGTCACGGGCATGATGTTGAGGTCATTGCTCCACGGGCGTTCAGGGAGTTGATTAAGGCGGAAGCTGAGAAGATAGCGGGGATTTATTGAGGAATGAAAAAAACAGGACGGTATGATACATCAGGATTAATTGAGGCGCAATTTGAACCAGGATCACGGGGACGTGTGCTCAGGATAAAATATATTTCGGCAATTCAAGTGGGAATGTCATGCAATTATGTGCCGATGGAGAAAATATTCAGGTATATTATTCGTAGGACTCTGAGGATTCATGAATAGCAATAACATCTTTTAATTTCTTTTCTGCAGATTTCGGCAGCTTTGGGTATTTGGTTAAAACACCTTCAACAGCAGTTGAGGAGGATACAGTTTGATAAAGCAGCGCCTTGCGGAGCTTTGGGTCTTTCAGGTATGGATTGGTTTGTTTTAAGGATTTCTTCGGCATGGTTTATTATACTACAGCGGGTGGTGGGAAAACATGGGGGAATTTCGGTCACAGGCCGGATGATAAAGTCATCAAGCCGGAAGGCCTCTGTGGTCGTTGCACCCGTGAAACCTTAAAAGCTATCATTCCGGCAGTCTTTCAGCCGGGATCCAATCCGTTAAAGAGTCGGGAAAGATCCCGGGGATTTATTTGAAAAATAGTTCTCCTGAAGATGTAGGATATCGGTTGGGGGAGATGGGCGTTTATGGTAATGAAAAGCAAATTATACAAGCTATAAGATTAAAGATAAAATGATAACTTTCAATATTGGCGATAAGGTACAATCTATACCTGATCCAAGCAGGATAGGTATTATTGAAAGAATCGGGCCTATTCATGCGGGACTTCAATATTATCACGTTTTTTGGGGGGGGGCTATTGGAATAAAAACCGTCCCTGCAGTTGATCTCCAGTGTTATACTCCTGCCGAAACCCCGTTTGAGAACCTTCTGAATGGGAACCTTGCTGGATATCAGGAGTTTCAACGGCTTATTACCTACCTACGCCTTGAGCGCAACTTTCCCTTAAGGAATAATATCTATGCGTTTAATGCGTCACGTACAAGGTTCTATCCTTACCAGTTCAAGCCCCTTATAAAATTGCTTGAGTCACAGAATCAACGCTTACTTATATGTGACGAAGTTGGACTTGGAAAAACAATCGAAGCCGGTCTTATTCTAATGGAGTTACGAGCACGTCAAACGGTTAAAAGAGTACTTATTGTATGCCCGGCAAACTTGACTCTAAAATGGAAGCTTGAAATGAGGCGTAGGTTTGGAGAGGATTTCAAGATATTAAGAGTTGCAGATTTTATCGAATACCTGAATGAATATCAAGAAGAATTGGATAAAACAAAGATTAACGGCATTATTTCCATTGAGAGTATTCGAAATTCAAAAGTTCTCGATCTACTCGATTCTATTATGCCCAATTTCGATCTTGTCATAGTAGATGAAGCCCATCACATGAGAAATTTCGGTAGGAAACAGCGAAAAGCCGCTCTTCTTTTGAGTCATTCAGCCACCGCTATGGTAATGCTCACTGCTACACCAATACAGCTTGGAAGTGAGAATCTCTTCAGTCTATTAAACATCCTGGACAGCGAGGACTTCCCCGATTTATGGACGGCTGACCTACGGTTTAGCCAGAATGAACCGATTGTAAAAGCTCAAATATGCGTTGCTCATCTGCCTCCTAATCTGAATGATGCATATGAATTGCTAAGTCAGGCTACTGACTCTCCATGGATTAAAAAAAATCCTCTACATCAGGAAGTACTTGAAGGGATAGCGAGCCTTTCTAAAGAACGCTTTGATCTTATGAAGCATAAAAGGCATCTGACCGTATTGCAGAAGGGACTATCCGAGTTGAATCTGATCGGGCATATATTTACCAGAACACGTAAAAGAGAAGTGCACGAAAACACTGTTCAGCGGCGAGCTTACGCTATAGAGTTAAATCTTTCGCCAATCGAAAAGCAATTCTATGATACTGTGACTGATTTTGTCAGAGCACAGAGTGTAATGTCCGGGCATATTCCTTTAATCACACAATGGCGTATTAATATGCCGCAACGACGTATGGCTTCCTCTATCCCCGCAATGGTTCAGTTCTATCGGCAGAATTTAGGATTTGAAAGCACGGATATACCGGAGGATTTCGATGATTCGCTTATTGACGAGGAAGATGAAGGCTCTGAACCAGTCTTCGGAAAAGCCCGAGAGAAATTGCAGGCCATAATCCGTAAATGGCCGGTGAAGGGGCCGGACTCTAAATATGAAGTACTCCTCGAAATGCTTCAGAAACTGAGAAAAGAGGGACCTCTTAAATTAATAATTTTTGCTTTCTTCAAAGACACTTTGAATTATTTATCAAAAAGACTTAAGCATGACGGATTTGAAAATTTCATCATATCGGGGGATGTGTCAGCAAAAAACCGCATGGGAATTATAGAAAAATTTGAAACTGATCTGAAAATTGAGATACTGCTTTCCTCCCGAGTAGGAAGTGAAGGATTAGATTTTCAGTTTTGTAATGCACTGGTGAACTATGATTTGCCTTGGAACCCTATGGATGTTGAGCAAAGGATTGGTCGATTGGATAGGATCGGGCAGGAATCGCCTGCAATTCAAATTTATAACCTCTGGATCAAGAATACCATTGAGGAAAGAATTCTTAGGCGACTTTACGACCGGATACATATCTTTGAGCGTTCCATTGGGGCGATGGAGGTGATCATCGGCGACATTGTGCAGCAGATGGAAAGAGAAAGCTTTCGCAAATCGTTGTCTCCAGAGGAGCAGAAGAAACTGGCTGATCAGGCAGTCTTGGTTATTGAGAATAAAATGCATGAGATCGAGAGATTGGAATCAGACGCAGCACAGTTTATTGGTACCGATGCATATTTTATCGAGGAAGTTAACTCCATCAAGTATCGAAAAAAATATGTTACAGGTGAACAGCTTAGACGATTTATTGTAGATTTTCTGCTGCATAATGCACCTCGAACAAGGCTTGAGTATGATCATAATACTCTGACCGGAAAGCTGTATCCTGATGAAAGGCTTAAAGATTTCATAAGTTCTCACGGGAAAATTGAAGAGCTTGGGCACTTATTATCGTCTTATCGTAACGGTATAGAAATCACTTTTGACTCGCAAGTTGCTTTCAAATATCCCAAGATAGAATTTATCAATGTGCTTCATCCGATAGTAACGGCAATTGTGGATAAATATAATGAGGCATCTGATAAGCATACTAATGCTCAGCATGTATTGCTCTTTACTAAGCTGCTTCCAAAAGGTATTTATTTCTATCTTGTATTCCGGCTCAGAATTCATGCAGCAAAAGAACGAAATACTCTTGAATGTATTTTACTTAACGATCAACTTGAAGAGGCGTGCGACATAGATACCGCAGACGCTGTTTTCGGGGAAATGGTCGAACAGGGAGAGGACCCAAGCAGTCTGTCCCCCGAAATTGACTATCAGGTGGCAGAAAAGGCCTGCATGAGAGCCAGAGAATTATTTCATAATTATATAAAAGAATTGAGGGCTGATATTGAGAGAAAAAACGATACGTTTGTTGACAGAAGGCTCGCGAGTCTTGTTGCTTCATATGGGAAAAACATTAATAAACAGAAGGACCTCCTTGAGCGTGCTATAGGAAACGGTAGACAGGAAAGATATATAAGGATGCTGAAAGGTACTATTGCGCGCTTGGAGCGTGAGTTAAAGGAGCGGAGCGATAACCTTGAGGAAAAGCGAATTGTTGGGGTGGAATATGATGAGGTCGCAACGGGTATTCTCGAAGTTGCGTAACACGAAGGCTCTAAGGCTAATAGACGTCTATGCAGAGGAGTCGCGATGCCTTTAATAAAACAACGGAAGGAAAAACTTCGCTTTCAGGTAGGAATCGATTTCGGAACTAGTTCCACTAAAATTGCTTATGCTCAACTCGGAGTAAGAGGGAAAAGGGTACGCCCTGTTCTATTCGACCACAACTTGCCTCATTATCCTCCATTTGCTCTTCCATCAGTTGCTGCTTTTGATCAGAATGGGAAGCTTCAAATGGGTATTGAGGCGGCGCGTTATTTGTCTGATAAATCGTGGGATACGGGTTTCAGAAGAATCAAAGTTGTTGTTGCTGGTAAATATGACGATTCTTTTTACGACGAAGTTACTTGCGAATTATATCAGAAGTATTTATTGAGATCAGGAATGGATCATATAGAACCTGAGCATTTTACTGTTTTATACCTTGCCCATGCTATACACTGTGCGAGAACGGCAATTATGAACAAATTCCCCAGTTCTGATATCGATATTGCTTTTAATATATGTTCTCCAATTGATCATATCCAGAACAATAAATTTAAACCAGTGTTTGAACGGATTGTAGCAGCCGCTGAAAATGTTGAATCACAGTGGCGTGATGGGGGACGACTTGAGAGTTTACTGGATGCCGTGGTATTAAAATATAATGAAACACTTTATCGGCCTCATGACGAGGCAACCAGAGTCTTTGTTATTCCTGAATCAGTTGCGGAGATTGCCTCATATCTCGTGTCATTACAAGCAAGGAATGGTTTACACGCAGTCTTAGACTTTGGAGCAGGAACAACAGATTTATCGATTTTTAATTTATACGGAATCGAAACAGATGAAACAACGACATATTGGTACGCTGCGCGAAATTTACCACGCGGGGCGCAACGCATCGAGCTTATAATCAAACGCTACATACAAAGAGATGGGATTGTTGTTAGCGATAAAGACATATCCCATGCTTTAAACAATCTTAAGAAATTTGATGGAGAAATTATAAGAGATATTCGGCATGAACTTTTTGAACTATGGGAAGAGACACTTCCTGTCTGGAAGGAGGCATATGTACATAATCCTTATCAGCCCGAATGGTTTGAAAACAAAGTACATATATTCACCTGTGGCGGGGGCGCTAAGATACCTTCAATCAATGAGATATTCCGTCAATCATGGATAAGTGGAAAAGTAATGTATGGTTCTAAATTCCATCCCATAAAAACATTACCGATGCCTGAAGACTACGACTCTGTTAATAATCGTGCACCTTTTGATAGATTATCTGTTGCGTATGGACTAACTATACCTCAGCCTGTATTAGGTAAGTATATTCTACCCCGTGACTGCCCCGTGCATCATCAACCAGATAGGCCTTCGAGCGGGACACGGATCATGATAAAAAGATGTTCTTGCGGCAGTCCGGCAGTACCCGGTGAAAATAAATGTATAAATTGCATGTGATAGGGATAAGAATGCAAAGAACTCGATTGCAACAAAAAGATTTATTTAATCTTATTAAATTTTATACCCCCATCTTTTTTGCCCGTGAAGACAAACCCCTCCGCTTTGTCCAAATCCATTTGGAGGATTTGAGAGCGGTAATAGGGGGGAAGTAATCGCCTGACCCAACAGCGCTGGAAAGCCAACAACTTCACTCTTTTCCGGTAACCTGTTAGAAAATACGGCACAAGGCTATTATTATGACGCAACAAACTCTTGACAATATTTTCCATAATTATCTACAACATGGCACTTGCCCTGGTCGCTCCTATATTCAAATCTGACAGTGCATCGAGCACTCTCTTTTCAGCATGATCCCCGGTTCTCTTGATTCACCTGGATCCATCGGAGTCAATTTTCGACCTTATAACATATAAAACATAGGACACTATATGGGAGAGGTCGGGTCATATAATAGAACTCATAAAATAACAAAATTTCAATTGAGAGTAGTAAGCGGGGAGTGATTAATTGAAAATCAAAGTCGTTACAAATAACAAAGACCATGAGCAGAAACTTCTCCGGCTGGTCCCTTATAAAATCGGGATGATGGAAGCACTCAGCAAAGAGTACAAGTTTAAGCCCCCGGCGGTTGTGCTTCTCAAGCCGATGAGAGAAAGAAAAGAAACCATTAACTTGACCCTCGCATGGGCAGGCTATTCGCTTGAGAGAGGGTACTATATCTCATTGAGGATGACGCTCTTTAAATGTGGATTGCCCTATGTGCTGGACGTTCTGGCCCATGAGACAGCCCACATTGCTGTGTGCCAGAAACTACGAAGGTGGGGGCATCCACAGATACACGAAGAGATGTACCAATTTGCACTTAAATGGGTCAAACATAAGGGCAAGAGATGTTGCTGATTCTACGATGATAAATCTAAAAAGCATCCCAGAGAAGATTCTATTCATTCAAGACGATTTCATAATAAGAGACTGTGGGAGATTGGTCGCATGATACATAATACATTATCTATAAGTGGCATGGCTTAATAATAGATATCCAGTTTTATTCCATTAACAACCGGCTGTCTTTACGACTGGGAGTTTTCATTAAGAACCTATAAAAGCATAGATCAAGACATTGAGTGAGTTAAAAAATGAATTCGGACAACATGACAAGGAATTAGCATAATATTTCTTTATAAAGATTTTAATGATCGAGAGATGTAAATTCGTGAGGTAAATCGGATGACTAAAACTTATTTTGGCATTGATTTGGGAACGAGTAATTCATCTATAAGCTATATTACGGACAGCCCCAGAACTAGCCAAGTCATCTATATTGATCCAGCAACAATAAAATTCAACCCTCCGCCCAACTCAACCATATTACGCAACTGGGAAAGGCTATCCTCTGCTGTTTATATTGAACAAAAACAGAAATCTAAAAAAGTAATCGCAGGATTTCTTGCTGAGGAAGCAGCTTTGGATAAGAGAGCAAAACCATTTGAGAATCTCTTTATCTCGGTTAAATCTGATATGGGAACGCTAAAAATATATGAGGATTCTGTTGATCCTGAAATTATTACTCCCGTGGAGGTATCATCTGAAATTATTAAGGAATTAATTAAGGCAGCAGAAAAAGAAATTGGGATTTCACCCAAAAAATCAAATGTGGTCATAACTGTACCCGCATCATTCCTGCATAATCAACGTGAAGATACTATACAGGCTGCAAAACTTGCAGGATTAAAGATTACCGATGGTGATTTGCTTGATGAGCCTGTTGCTGCTTTTATTTACACAGCGTGTCACCAGAAACTCGATGCGCAGTTGGAGATGAAAAAAGAGAAAAATGTTCTTATGTTTGATCTTGGGGCAGGAACATGTGACATATCAATATTTCAGGCAGCATATGATTCAGCGTTATTTACATCCGGCATAGGACTCAGCATTCGGAATAAAGCAATAAGTAATTATGAAAAACTTGGGGGAGACAACATTGATCTTCATATAGTAGAAGAAGAAATGCTGCCGGCATTTTGTGACAAAAATGAAATTAAATTTGATTCGGTACCAGAAAAGATCAAGAGGGAGATAAGGTTTAAATTAAAGATGCAGGCAAAGAAACTCAAGGAGGAGATATGTCGTCAGATCACTCATCATGGCATGAAGAAAAGTATAAAACAATCGTGGGCCATTGATGCCTTTACAATAACCGCATTGGAAATAAAAACAAAAAAAACATCTGCAAGTATCGGCCTGGATCGCTTCGTTTACCTCATGGAGCCCTTTGTGTCTGAAGATATTAAAAAGTCATATAAGATAGCTGATGATTATGTTACTTTATCTTTTTTGGGTCCGGTTGTTAATGCATTGAAAAAGGCGGATTTATATTTTCAAGATATTGATGCTTTTATTTTTAATGGCGGCAGTTGTCATAATCCGATTTTACAGAATGCATTCAAAAGTTTTGAAGGATTTACAAATGCTAAATTCTTCAACACCCCTGATTTGGATCTTTCCGTTTCTAAAGGGGCTGCTATACATTGTTATTATCTTCATAAACATAAAAAGCCAATTGTTACACCAATAGTAAATAATGAAATAGGTATATATACGTTGGGATTAAAAAGAGAAAAATTGATAGATGCAGGGAGTGAGCTTCCGCTTCCGAGTGAGCACGGTTTTTTGATGAATGACAACTTTTGTGTCCCGAAAGACAATTTGGATCATGTAGGCATCTCCATATATTCTGGTAATAGCCAGGTAATAAGCAACCTGAAATTATCATTACCTGACGGTATAAAAAAGGGAGAACCCGTTAATATCGGATTACGTATCGACAGTAATAAGGTTATGCATTTTACCGCGTCTCTGAAAAACCACTCCAGGGTTAAATTGAATTTTGAGTTGAGTCACCCGTGGACCCACAATATTCATTCCCCGGAGGATATGGCTGCCAGTGAATTATGGAGAGAGGTTGCTCAATTAAAAAAGAAGCAAGTTCCTGTTGATTATAACATGATGATTGAACTTGCGAATAGAGAAAGAAGGAGAGAGAATTTAAGGTGTGCAGTTGAAATATTGCAGAGACTACAGGATAAAAAAATAGATACAGCAAATCTAAATAATATTCTTGCGCTGTGTTATCAGAATATGGGCAAGAGTGATCATGCTTTATTACATTTCAAAAAAGCGGCTGAACTACAGCCTGACGAAGTTATTCTTATTGCTAATTACGGGAGTCAACTTGTGGAATGCGGTAAGGTAAAAGAGGGAATTTCAAAATTAAGACAGGCGGTTGACATAAATCCTGATAATTATTTTCCATATTATTGGCTTGGTCACGCGTTTCGAAAATTAGGAGACGAGGAGCAGGCAACAAAAGAGTATACAAGAGCACGTCAGTTATTAAGAATGCTTTGCTCTAAATATCCTGATAGTGAGTGGTACTTAGGTTTTTTAAAAGACGTAAATATGTCTCTTGGGGATTATGAGGAAGCAGACAAAATAAAAAAACAATTAATGAAAATAGGAAATACAAAATACTTAAACTGTAGTCCCGAGAAGCTGTTAGCAGGTCCTGAATCAGGGATATGGAAGGACTTTGATTTATCTGATGAAGAAATCTCATAAGAAAAAAACAAAAAAGAGACGTCCAAAGAATGTATGGAACTCATTAAGAAAGCTTGAAGGTTATTTGAAGAAGGCAGATATTCAGGCGAATATTTTCATGGATTCTTTGTATGAATTAAAGGAAAAAGTTTCTTTTGATATTAAAAGAGATATGGTTAATGAGCTATGCAATTCAGTTGATGGCGACATTTTACACGCATTGCATGAACTCAATAATAATATAGATGTTTTAAAGACAAAGGCAAATGAAGAACAGCTGCAAAGTATGGTCAACCTGTATGAGACGATAACGAGATCATTAAATATAACACCTTTTCGGTATGCGGGCGAGAGATTCAGTCTTCGAAAGCCTTCAGTCAAGAAATATAAATTTGATGAATATCCGGAATCTCTGGATGTCAATAGCATTGATGAGTTCGAAGTTGAAGTTTTAAGATGCGGCTGGAAAATGGCAGATAAAATTATTATCAAGCCTGTTGTTTTTGAAGTCGAAAATACTCCGGAAGATTGAGTTGAATAAGAATTTGGAGTTATATCGGAGTTAGCGACAAGGTCTATGTCTTTGATTTTATTGTTTAGGACCAAAGAGATCGGGTATGTCTTTAAAGTCGTCCGATTATAAGTCATCAGCAGTCAGGCTCTCATAACGGTCTTGACTGAAACGGACTTTCTGAGGTACTCTTAAGTGTACCATTACAGGAGGCGCATAACATGACCAAAACAATGCCTATCATAGAAGCAAGAAAGAAGCTGACTTCCATGCCCGAAGACTTTGAGCATGAAAAAGGCACAGACGTTATTGCCGTTACCCGTCGCGGTAAGCCCGTGCTGGCCGTATTGTCGTGGGAATTGTACGAGACAGTTGCAGAGACGCTTGAAGTGCTGAGCGATGAAAATCTGATGAAGGACCTGCGCAGGAGCATTAAAGAAATGCAGGAAGGCAAGCTGGTTCCATGGGACAAGGCGAAAAAACAGCTCGGCATTTAACTTATCAGATAGCCATTACCCCCACCGCCATGAAGATGCTCAAAGGCATCTCTGACCGTAGGATAAGGGTAAAGATATCGGACGTCATTGACCGATTGGCCACAGACCCTGATAAACAGGGCAAGCCCCTTACCGGAGAGCTTATCGGTTTCAGGAGCATCCGCGCTGTGGGACAGCGATACCGGATTATCTATAAAGTCCAAAAAGAACAAATTCTAGTTGTTATCGTTACAGCGGGTATCAGGAAGGTAGGGCATAAGGGGGACATTTGCGCACTTGCCAAAAAGCTGATACGTCTGAGACTGCTGGAGCCATAACCGTAGCAAAGAAAAGAAAAACCGTTGAAGTGTATTAAGTAAGAGATAATATATCATCTTTGTAAATCTGAAATAAATTTATCACAGGGGACATGACTTTCTCATGAGAAAGACGGACTGAGCATGATTAACTTTGCCTTATCATTTATATCCGGCATTGCCGCCTTCAACTTCTTCCCATTTTTCCCGGTGGCAATTATTTTATTGTTCATCGCAGTTGTAATTTTACTGTTCCTCAGCCTGCGTTCTTGCAGGCAAAGGGCCGTC
>JACQXH010000221.1 GCA_016208845.1 Nitrospirota bacterium
GATGGCATGGCGGTAATAAACAGGGATTTTGAGATACTGTATGCGAACAGCAGTTATACGAGACAGACAGGGTATTCGCCTCAGGAGATCAAGGGAATGCACTGCTATGAGGTCACGCATCATAACCGGAAGCCATGCTATATGATGAACGAGGAGTGCAGTGTGAAGAATGCATTTGATACAGGCTTCAGCAATAAAATAATACATACGCATTTTAATAAAAATAATGACCCCGTTTATGTTGAAACCGTTGCGTATCCTATCAAAGACCCCCACGGCAATGTCCTGTCTGTTGCGGAAAGGGTCAGCGATATAACAGGCAGGATGAGGCTTGATGAAGAACTGAGGCAGAGGATTGAGGAGCTTGAAGAATTTTACAGCATGGCTGTCGGCAGGGAATTGAAGATGATAGAACTCAAGGCAGAGACAGAAAAACTGAGAGATGAACTGAACAAGATCAGATCAGGAGCCGCGCTATGAAGTCTAAACTTGCCATGTTTGTTGTTGCTTTCGGATTTCTGGTCTTCGGGGGATATATATATACCGATTACGTCCATAACGGCAAGTTTTTCCTTGAACATGTGATATCACCCGATAATCCTGTTGATGCTTTTTTTCATATAGTAATTATTAGTACATTCATAGGTTCATTCATAGCGGCCTATCTGATAAATGACAGGAAGAAACTTCTCGAACGAACAAGGTTGTCTGAACAGCAATTAAAAATCGCGGCGCATGAATGGTCCGCTACTTTTGACTCTATGCCGTTTGGGGTCTTGCTGACCGATCGCGATTGCAATATAGTCAGAGCCAATAAGTATATCGCAGATATGTCGGGCATATCTGTAAAGGAGCTGGTTTCTAATAAAAAATGCTATAAGACGATCTGTAAAAAATCCCGGCCCTTTGATTTTTGTAATCTCAAGAGTTCGATGAAAGACGGAAAAATAATAACCCATGAACACCATTATCATGAATATAATAAAATTATCAGCGAAAGCATTTCTCCGATGTACAGCGACAATGGTGATATGGATTTATACGTCCATGTATTAGCAGATATCTCAGACGCTAAAGAGAAAGAGAAAAAAATCATTCAGTCCAAAGACGCCTTTTTCAACATGCTTAAGGACATGGACGCAACGTATAAAGAAATGCGGTCTGTATATGACAGCCTTGTAATTGTATTTTCAAGAATAATCGATGCCAAAAGCCCCTGGACCAGGGGTCATTCAATCGGTGTTGCATATTATGCGACTGCCATTGCCATGAAAATGGGCTTGAAAGAAGCTGATATGGAGATTCTGAGGATAGCAGCCCTCCTGCATGACATAGGAAAGATCGGCACCTATGATGTGATACTTGACAAGCCTGATGAGCTTACTGCAGATGAATATGACCTTGTAAGGAGGCATACCGTTAAAGGGGAAGAGATCTTGAGGCCGATCAAAGGGCTTGAAAATATACTTCTGATTGTCAGATCGCATCACGAGAGGTATGACGGGGGCGGTTATCCGGATCAATTAAAAGGCAAGGACATACACCCGATTGCAAGGATATTGTGTGTGGCTGATGCATATGATGCTATGGTCTCAGACAGGCCTTATCGCCATTCGCGGGGCTTTGAATTTGCAATTACAGAGCTCAAACGCGGTGCCGGCGCCCAATTCGACCCTGATGTTGTAGAAGCCTTTCTGGAAACAATTAAGACAGATTCCCCGGGTATAAACCTCATAAATCTGAAAGATATAATCTCACCTTTATTGAACAAAAATGTTAAGATAACTGTCGAGTAAGGCATTTACTAAGGAGTTCATAAGTAAAACCACATTATTGTCATTCCTGCGAAGGCAGGAATCCAGAAAAGACACTGGATGCCCGCTTATCCCGATGCGTCGGGACGGGCATGACGGGCTTTATTTATGTGTCCTTATTAATGACTGTATTAGTAATCCTGAAATTCAATATTAAACACCAGAGATCAATTCTTGGCGGGCATTAATAAAGAAATCACAGGTGTTGTGTTGCTGAACCTCGGCGGCCCTGATTCACTTCAGGCTGTAAGGCCGTTTTTGTATAACCTTTTCTCAGACAGGGAAATAATAAAACTCGGCCCCCCTTTTCTTCAGAAGCCTGTTGCATGTCTCGTCTCGGCCCTTCGTTCAAAAAAAACAGAGGCCATGTACGAACAGATAGGCGGTAAATCCCCCATGCTTGATATAACACAGTCACAGGCAGAGGCGCT
Organism: Nitrospirota bacterium; assembly: GCA_016208845.1. Lineage (GTDB taxonomy): Bacteria > Nitrospirota > Thermodesulfovibrionia > UBA6902 > BMS3Bbin08 > JACQXH01. The sequence continues at coordinate 2,246 of JACQXH010000221.1, forward strand.
TGAAAAAGCGTTAAATCAGGGGCAAGAAGACAGTAGTCAGTATACAGTATACAGTAGTCAGGGAGAAGAAAATGACACATCACTCGTTACTCCTGCCTACCGGACAGGCAGGCGTCACTCGTCACTGTCTTTCAAAGTTTACGCCGGGATGCGTTACTGGCATCCTTTTATTTCGGAAACAGTAAAGAAGATCATTGACGATGGGGTGAAAGATCTTATAGTCCTCAGTCTGTATCCTCAATATTCAAAGGCAACGACAGGTTCATCTATCGCGGAATTCAAAAAATCAATTTCAAGGGTCAAGGGTCAGGGGTCAGGGGTCAGGATTCAATACATAGAGCAGTGGTATGATTTCCCGCCCTACATTAATGCCTTTGCTGAACTCATTGCCAAAGGAATAGCAGAATATAAGGGAGATTCATTTGATGTCCTATACAGCGCCCACAGCCTTCCTGAATCGTTTATCAAAGAAGGCGATCCATATCTTGATCATATGAAATCAACCATCGATGCAATTAACTCGTCACTTGTCACACGTCACTTGTTACCCTATAAGTGGCATCTCTCGTTCCAGAGCAAGAGCGGCCCTGTAAAATGGCTTGAGCCCTCAACTGAAGAGACCATAATAAAACTTGCAAATAAGGGCTGCAAAAACCTGTTTGTCATTCCCATAAGTTTTGTGTCAGACCATATAGAGACACTTTATGAGATAGATATACTCTATAAAAAGATCGCGGAGAAATGCGGTATAATTTTGAAGAGATGTCCGTCACTGAATACCTCAGAAAGATTTATTTTTGCCTTGAAAGAGCTCATCATGACAAAGATTGAGCTGAAATAAATAAAAAATTAAATATCAAAAATTAAAATTGTGGAAGAAGATTTATTTTGATTAAAATAGATTCCTTAATTTTGATTTTTACTTTTTGCATTTTACATTTATTTAGGGAGTTATTATGAAAAGAATTGCAATTGTGGGCGGAGGTATATCCGGCCTGACCGTTGCTTACGCGCTTTTAGATAAGGGGCAGGGATTTGATGTAACCGTCTATGAAGCTGATTCAAGGCCCGGCGGTAAGATATGGACAGAAAAGACCGGGGGCTTCCTTTTTGAAAGAGGTGCAAACGGCTTTCTGGACAACAAACGACGCACCCTGGAATTATGCTCGATGCTCGGTATTGAACCATTGCGGAGCAATGATAATTCCAAAAAGAGATACATCTTTGTAAAAGGCAAGCTCAATCCCCTTCCTGAATCACCCCTTGCCTTTATTAGATCAGATATTCTTTCATGGGCCGGAAAATTCAGGATCCTGATGGAAATCATTGCGGCAAAGGGGCCGGAAGACGAGACAGTCGCGGATTTCATAACAAGGCGGCTTGGAAGGGAGGCGCTCGAGAAACTTATTGATCCGATGGTATCAGGCATTTACGCCGGAGATCCGTACAGGATGAGCATAAAAAGCTGCTTCGCCCGCATTAAAGAGCTTGAACAGGAGTATGGCAGTCTTATCAGGGCGTTGATCAAAATAAGCAGGGAAAAGAAAAGAGCACAGGCTAATGACAAGATCTCGGTAGCACCGAGGGGAACTCTCACATCATTTTATGATGGCGCTCAAACTATTACTGATTCCCTTGCTGATAAACTTGGTGATCAATTAAAACTCGGAATTTCAGTAAACGGCCTTACAAATGACAATCACTCATATCAGCTTCATACATCAAATGGTACGATCGAAGCAGATATAGTTATCCTTGCCTCTCCGGCATACGCAACAGCAGGAATATTAAAAGACCTTGACCGCGAGATCGCAAAAATACTTCTTGAGATCCCGTACCCTCATGTATCAGTCGTCTGTTTCGGGTACAAAAAAGAGAAGGTCGGCAATTCATTGAATGGCTTTGGCTTTCTTGTGCCTCATATTGAAGGCCGGAAGATCCTTGGCACACTCTGGGATTCAAGCATTTTTCCCAACAGGGCCTCAGAAGGTCATGCACTGCTCAGGACAATGGTTGGAGGCGCCCAGTCGCCGGACATTGCGATGCTTGATGATGATAAGATCATAAGAACGGTTTTTGATGAGCTCAGGCCTATCCTATCCCTGAAAACGGACCCTGACATCGTTAAGATTTACCGATGGGAAAAGGCTATCCCGCAATATCTCCTTGGTCATGATAGAAACATGAAACTGATCGAGGAAAGATTAAGATCTTATCCAGGTCTTTATCTAACCGGTAATTCGTACAGGGGGATAGGCATGAACGATTGCGTGGAAAGCGGATTCAGGCTTGCAAGTGAAATTATAAATGGCACTTAGCCACGGATCTGCACGGATTGACACGGATTTAATAAATAAAACATTATGAAGTTGGAA